>JABMRZ010000536.1 GCA_013202315.1 Candidatus Tariuqbacter arcticus
ATATTGTGATTAGTCATTCACGAAATCAATTGACTTTTGCAAGAGGTTCATGTTACAGAGCTTTTATTCCACCCTCCTTGAACGATGCGCTTCGTCTATCTGAAAATGATGAGGCTGGTTCGATTCGGATAATTCTATCGATTCCCATTCCCCAAGCACTCTATAGAAGAACATCGTCCCGTCTTCCAGCGCGCCTATATCGATAAAACCACATTCGCCCGCGGGGCCGAATCCTATAATATCAGTCGACTCCTCTGAGAAATAAGGCTCTATACTCCGGCATACAACATAATAATTCGCTTCATCGAGCGGAGACCAGTTTAACATCACATCACTCCCAGCAATCTCAATCCGCATATCCGAAACCCCAACCGATTTTTGAAACTCGTCCAAACCGGCGAAATCGCCCCCCGCCTGATAGAAGTAATGAATAATTTCCCGGAACAGGTTCGCTTGGGAACTTATAGTGTTATTCCCTTCCAGACCTGAGAAAGAAAAGCACAGTCCCGCAGTCCTGCAGGAGGGATTCTGGTTGGCGACGCCGTAGCCGATGTCGTTATGGTGGAAAATCAGTTCGGCGCCGGCAGCCGGTTCGATCTGGTCGATATAGTTGTTTAGACCGGTATAATCGAAGGACATCCCCTCGGTGAAAGTTCCGTCCACCCCAAGCAGCGGGTCTTGCAGTTCAAAACCATCTTCCAAGCCGATGATACCGAACGCATCGCATAATTCCACATTATAAGGGTCATACACCCAGCAATCAGCGCCTTCCAAGTAGGCGTTATGACCGCCATCGATGTAATCGACAATAGCTTCCTCCTGGCTTTCATCAAGGACATAATTATTCGGCCAGACCCCCAGGAAAATAAACATATTCCTGAAGCGGTTGAAATCATCCGGTTCTTCGAGCGTATAAAAGCACTGTATCCCCCCGCGCTGCATCATTTCAAAGAAAACCTCCCCAGACAATTCCCCGCAGGCGTTCCACACGCAGGTGCGGGCGGAGTCTGCAACTTCAATGGTGTAGTATCCTGTAGATGGGTCATAGGTTGTGTTTCCGTTGATGGATGTGTCGACCGCTTTTATCCGCACTTCTATCAAATCGCCTTCCTCTATAGCGCCGGTGAGGGTTCCATCATAATAGACAGCACTGAGCGGCTGAAGCTCCATCTCAATCGTATCCTGCGCTATTCCATTAATCATATATTCCATTGAAACCGAAGATATCCAGCGATTATCAAGAACATAAGCCGTCAGATCAAGTGGCCAATTATCGGTAAAAATGAGTGAAGGCGGTTCAAACTCCACCACCGGAGATTCAGTGTCAGGTCCAACGAAGAAATGGTGAGGATTGCCCGCGCCGATGTAAGGATGGTTTTCCACACGCCCGGAATCGTCTTCAGTATATATGAAATAGTATAAATCAGTCCCATCGGGTTGTTGGGGAATATAAGCGCTGAAGGAATCACCGGTTGTGGGAGTCATAATGACAAAAGTATAGGTTCCACCTTCGGTTTTCCAGCGAAGCTGCGGTAAACCGATGAGGGGCATATTGCTGTAAGCGTGAATTTCGGCTTTCACCAGGTAATCACCGCCGGTATTTTCGCTATCATGCAGCGGTATATGAACGATTCTCAACATATAACGGTCGGTGATGCCCATAGTCCGGCAGTGGAGCGCATCACCGCTGCTGAATTGGGAATAGTAAAATCCCAGGACTTCATAACCGGGCATCGCCGCATGCCAGGTGTGCAGCGCCGGTTCATCATAAGGACTATTAAACTGCGGCACCAGCACTTTATCGTTTAAAAACAGCGTATTGGTATAGCCCGAACCATCGATGCGCAATACTTCGTAAGGGCGGCCGTAGGGACTCATCAATGTCTGCAGTAATTCCGCCGCGGCTTCCACATCGGGGTCGGGCGGGTCTAACCGCATGACTATTATCCTGCCCGGATCCAATAACTTCGCCATTGTGTCTATGTGCTGGAGTCCGCCGTAATGCGGGACTATGATGTAATTCTCTATACCCAAGTATTCATACATAATTTCATCGACTTCCGCTTGGGTATAGTTTGAGTTATCATCATAGACCCTTCCCGATGACATAGCGATGCCCATACCGTCACTCATATAATTCCCGCCGACATGAATCAGAGGCATAAAATAGACCGGAATGCCCAGAGAGTCGCCCAGAATTTGGGGAATCGGGTCATCGCCAGGGCAATACCAGTCGGCGATGAAGTCGATAATCCCCTGCTCGCCATCCCCATCGAAAATATACCAGGGACCAAAATCCCGCGTCCAGGGGCTATTGTAAGAAATGCCGGAAATCAGAAAGGTGCAATTTGCCATATTGACGCCGTAATTGCTGTATGAGTTGATGGCGTTCTGCATTTGTGAGGAGTTGTAGACTATGGACATTACTTCTACATCTTCAGCCATCTCCGCCACAAGACTCAAGGGAATGCCCAGCGGGTAGCGGATGAGCACACCGGTCATCGGTTCCCATTCGGCTGGGTTCAAGGCGGGCGGGGGCGGGGGGTCATCGGTGGTGAATTCACCGATAGACCCATTGCCTCCTGCAAATAGATTGGTGATAATTAAAATCGATAGCAGGCAGGCTGACAGGAACTGGAAGCGAAAATGATGTTGGCTGATCATTAGGTAGTCTCCTGTATTGGTTGATATAATGCTAAAAGATTAGCTAACATAATATATGCAAATATCTTACAAATATCCAGAATTAATAATGGATGTTTAAATTTATACCCTGAAAATAGCGATCAACCGGTAGCCCCGTTTATACGAAACCGGGATGTACCAGTAGGG
>JABMRZ010000537.1 GCA_013202315.1 Candidatus Tariuqbacter arcticus
AAATTATGGAAATACAAGAAGTTGATATATCCAACATATCCATTATTTCCAGTGAATTCTTGATTTTAACACATTCTCGGACAGACTGTTTCACGGGAATGACAGCAGGATCAGCGTTCACTATAAAGTGGAATTATTAATAATTGAACGGGATATTCATCAATTCAGTATTCAGCATTAGTAATTATAGATGAGGTAGTATGTTTTTAGCGAGTGCGGCGGAAGCAGCTCACGGCGCAGGCGAAGGAATGTCCAATGAAGTGGTGATGCATCACTTGATGGATTCCAACACCTTCGAGTTCCTATTCATGGAATTTGACCTGCCTCAGATCGAGGTGTTCGGGATAGATATTTCCATTACCAAGCATATTTTGATGATGTGGATGGCGGGGATTCTGCTCATTTTGGGGTTCACTCTGCCGTTTAGGAAGGGGAGGTTGGTGAACAGCGGATTCGCTAATTTTTTGGAGATGCTGGTTATGTTCGTGCGGGATGAGATTGTCTATAATTCTTTGGGAAAGAAAGAGGGTGATAAGGTTATGCCTTATCTGTTGACGGTGTTCTTTTTCATATTGACCTGCAACTTGTTGGGGTTGGTACCCTGGGGGGCGACGGCGACGGGGAATGTGTCGGTAACCGCGGCGCTGGCGATATGTTCATTCATCCTCATTCAGGCGAAGGGGATGATTTCGCAGGGGGCGATAAAATATTTCACCAACATGGTTCCCAAGGGGATACCGGTGTTTGTGATACCGATAATGATACCGGTGGAGATAATCGGCTTATTCACCAAGCCGTTCGCGCTGTGCATTCGTCTTTTCGCCAATATGGTCGCCGGTCATGCGGTGATACTTTCGCTGTTGGGGTTAGTGTTCATCGCTAAAGCGTTTCTGATTCCGCTGCCGATATTAGGAGCGGTGGCTATCAGCATGCTGGAAATATTCATAGCTTTCATTCAGGCGTTCATCTTCACCTTGTTGACGGCGTTGTTTGTGAGCTTGTCTCAGCATGCGCATTAGTCAGATGCGAGATGATAGTTGCGGGTTGCGGGTTGAGAGTTTTTGGGAATGGTGGGAATGGATTCACTGGCTATGATGGCTATTATGGTTATATTAATCAGTATTTAGTACTACTTTGTTATGTAGTTGTATCTGTTAAAATGTATAAGGAATTCCTCTAATCTATTTCTTCCAAATGAACCTAAATGAATGTCACCCTGAACGCAGTGAAGGGTCTCTTTTTAGTCTTCACAAGGAGATTCTTCACTTCGTTCAGAATGACAATATAGACTTAACAAAGTAGTGTTAGTCATTAATTGAATAAGGAGGAAGTTGTGAAGTTCAATTCAAATTTCCCTATACTTAGTACAATTGCCTTTATTCTGTTCTATTCAGGATTATTGGGAATGATATTGGGGATTTTTGCTTTATCGAATGCTTTTAATGATTTGCCGCAGGGAACAGGTTTCTTATTAATTTTCCTTGGATTGTGTTTTATGGCATTCGCTGAAATAATTGGAGTGTTATTCGCTATCGAGTTGAATACTCGCAGACATTGGAAACTTGATCAAAAAAAGGTTATACAAAGTAAGAAAGAGGATAAAAGTAAGGGAAAAGTTCTTATAAATTCAATTGAGGAGAATGATACAACAGAAATTGATGTTTCTTATGAGGAGGACTTAGAAGGAGATGCGTTTAAGTGTTTAAAGTGTGGGACAGTAATACCCGAGGACCAAAATAAATGCCCGAAATGTGGTTGGAGTTTTAACGGATAGCATTTTCAATCCTACAATCTTCTGTTATATTCGATTGTTGAATTTTAGATGATTGCGGATTACAGGTTAATATTGATGGTGGATTTTTGAACCGCTGATTGGCGATGATTTTTAGTGATTGCGCTGATGATTGGTTTCTGTGTTTTCGGTGGGTTCGGTGTTTTTGAAACACAGAAGGGCACTGAATTCGCAGAGAACACAGAAACTTGAGTGTGGGTTATTCCGCTTTTTTCTGTGTTTTCAGTGGTTTCTGTGGGATTCTGTAATTCAAATACTCCAATGATGGATAGACGGGGGAATTGCGGGGTGGCATTGAGGGTGGATTTTTAATTTTTCTCAATATAACATCCTTTGTCATGCTGAATCCTGTCCCGGACTTGAGCCGGGATCGTTTTAGCATCCAACACCTTTTTGAAAGGGTAAATATCAGGTAAAAACATACAAATTCTTATTTAAAAATAGCAAGTTGAGTTTTTACAACGGCAGAAATTCAACCTTTCATATTGGAGGCTTTATGGAAAATTTAAAACCAGTAGAAGAACATGAACAATTAATCGATGAAAAACCACTCTTTTTCAAAACCGTCGCAATACAGAGATTGATCAAATATATTCTGAAGTCTCCGTTATATATAAATGTAGAATACTACCCTGAATATGTTTTTGCTGAACATATTGATACAGAATCCTGGGCAGAGGGGGCTGATGATTATGATGCGATTAACGGTTTGAGAATGGAAATCGAGGCTCTATATAGACATCTTAAGAAAACTCCGGATGAAAAACTGGGGAAAAATTTATTAAGCTGGAAACGACTTTTATCTTCAGTTATCGAGGATTAAATGATTATCAAAAAGCAGGATGTTAAAAGAGCATTCGAGAAAAAACTTGGATTGAAGCCGGAAACTGGTAAAGAAAATAATGTGTTTGTCGAATTCGCAGGTTGTGAAAAGATCAGAGTGACATATCCTAAAGGTCGAGGGGATTTACATCCCAAAACTGCGTCTTCTATTCGAAAACAAACTAAATTAAGTTGGGACGATTTCATAGATTTAGTCAAATGCCCCTTATCTGCTAAAGATTACCAAAAAATAATCAGAAATAAAATAAAACAAAATTTACTATAATTACACACAAGGAGTAAATTTAATGGAAATCACTAACGCCGCATACGCACTATTAAGCGCAGGTTTCGGCGCAGGCTTGGTAACTTTCGGCGCCGGTGTGGGAATCGGCAAAATCGCTTCTTCGGCGATGGAAGGAATCGCCCGTCAACCGGAAGCGACAGCCAAGATTCAAACTGCGATGATTATCGCCGCCGCCCTAATCGAAGGCATCGCTCTGTTCTGCGCGGTGATTTGCTTTATGCTCAGCGCGAAGGTTTAGTTTGAAACGCCCGCCGGTGATTCTGGCGGGTGAGGTATTTGCAACAAATCAACTTCATTCGCATATAGCGAAATAACCGAAGGAAAACTATGCTGTTACAGCTGCATCCAGGTTTGATGATTTGGACTATCATCACCTTCCTGATGTTGGTGTTGATACTCAGGCTGGTCGCATGGAAGCCGATATTAGCTTTGTTGGAAGCGCGGGAACGGAAGATTCGAGATGATATCGATACCGCTTCCAAGAACCGGGAAGAGACGGAAAAGGCTTTGGATGACATCCAAGCAAAGCTCGCCAGCGCCCGAAAGGAGGCGAATGAAATCGTGGCCGGCGCTCGAACCGCCGCTGAAAAAGTCCGCGATGAAACAATCGCCAAGGCTCGAGATGAAAGCAGGCAATTAATCGAAAAAGCCAAAGCTGAAATTCAACTTGAAGGCGAAAAAGCCACTCAAGCGCTGAAGGAGCAATTCGCTGAATTGGCGGTTCAAGCCGCAGGCCAAATCATTGGAAAAACACTTTCACCGAATGAACATCTTGACATCATCCGCAAGACAATCGGCGATATCAATTGAAAGAAGAACTGTTATTAGAAAAATACACCCGCGCACTGTTCGAAGTGGCTGAAGAACAAGAGGCGATCGAGGTTGTCCAAGCGGGAATGGAACGGATTGGTAAGTATTTCCAACAGGTCCCGGAATTAGTTGAATATCTGACCAGCCCGCAAATTGAATGGAAGCAGAAGTTAGAACTGGCGAAAACCTTAATCAAGGGTCTTTCTCCGCTAATCGTCAACTTCGTTAATTTGGTGATGGAGAAGGAGCGGCAGTTCATCCTACCGTATGTTTCGGAGGAATTTCACCGATTGATGGAGATGCGCGCCAAGCGGGCGGAAGCGGTTGTTACAACTGCGGTTCCGCTGCCCGGGGAGGAGAAGCGGCTGTTGGAAGAAAAACTCACCCGGATTTTCACCAAACAGATTGTCCTGGAAAACCAGGTTGAGCCTGAAATTATGGGCGGTCTGGTGGTTAAAATCGGTCATACGGTCATCGACGGCAGTGTGAAGCGGCAGTTGGAGGAACTCGGCAGGGCGCTGGCAGCCGGGGGTTAGCGGCTGGTGATTGGCTGACTATTGAGACTTTAGACTTGGGACTCGAAACTCGAAATTCGAAACCTCAAGCTCTAATCTCGCAACTCGCAGCTATTTGCAAGATAAACCCTCATCCCGAACGGTCGGGACAACTTAGAATGAATATGAGCCGCGTTCAAACCGCCGGATTACTCTTCGCTTGAAACCCGGCGGGAACAAACATGCTCGGCGCACATATCATATGGACAGAACAATGTTCTGTCCTTACAATAATAGGGCAAATTTCAAATATCTTTGGCTAGTATTTTGGCAAAAGACCCTCAATGAAGTATTTTAACGCCTTATTAGTATATTGTTCACCGTTCACCGTTCACTGTGGAATTCAATCTTCTCAATATCACCCCATTCAACATAAATCGTATCGTTTTTTTTCTGAAATACCAGCACACCATCATTGCATTCGCTGACATCTTGACTGTCTTCCAACAGGATTTCCTCCCCGTTTACCAGTTTCACCAAGCTGGCATGCCGACCTTTAGGAGTGATGGAAGCTATATGCCGGAAGGGGATGTAGAAATCCATATCGTCCATCTTCCCATCCAAGATTTCAAAACCTTCGCTTTCATCCAGATCGAAAACGATTTCACCTTCGTATCTATCGCCTTTATGAACAGTTACAATCCCTTTCAATCTTCCGGTGGGTTCATAAGCGTTATAAGGGTCGCCCGAATCGCCTTCATCGTTAAAAATCACTTCCTTGAATTCATCCCATTGAACTTCAACCTTTCCATAACGGTTATCCTCGATATAAATCCCCCGGTTGTCGTCATCGACATCGTTGGTGCCTCTGAGGGTGAATTCCCGTCCGTCCTTCAAGGTAACTATGCAGGAACTGCTGCTGCGCCGCTTTATAGACCGGATATTGCCGAATTCAATTTCCACATCGCCGTCAAAAGTTTCACCGTCCAGGATGTCCGTTGAAATGCACTCTTCCGCATCCCACATAATATACCCTTCGAAAGTCATATCATCGGTGATTAATTTTCCGCACAGACGGTATCCTTCCTTCCTGACCTTTTCAGGTGTGGGCATGAATTCAATCCTCTTGATTCTCTCCCAATCCAGTTTCACTTTGCCCAAATTTTCATCGAGGACTCTTATGGTGGCTTCGACATCGCCGTAACCTGAAACCTTGTATTCGGTGCCGTTTTTCATCTTTAAAGTCGGTTCATCGTCTCCGTCGATTTCGATGACAGTAATATCTCCGAAACGGGTGACAAACTGATGCAGGGTCCCCCAGCTGCCGTTTAAGGTGATGATGGTCTTCCCCAAAACCTTGATTTCCGAAATGTTCCTGTCCTTTTGACCCTTTGTATGTTTAGTCCAAGGATTTACCTCCTTAGTGGCGTTGAACAGGTCGTCCCAAAAATATTCCTGCTTTCCCCAGCGCATTATTCCCACATAGGACTCACCGCTTAAGGTTATGACCTTGCCATAAATAAATCCTTGATCGTTATTCTTTCCATATATAGGCGCGACTGCAAATATGGATATTAAAACGATTATGATAACCTGCTTTAAACTATACATAATAATACTCCTTGTCATTAAGAAAATATTGTTCTATTTTATATTGAAAATAGGCTGTAGGCTATGGGCTATGGGCTTTAGTCCTCAACTCGCAACTCGCAACTCGCAACTCGCATCTAATAATGCGCATCCTCGTTTGGAGCGGCATCTCTCTCAATGTTTAATTCTTCCCCCTTATATAGATCTTCCTTGTTAGGAGGGTCATAACCGCCTTCCCAATTGTCAGCCATCAATGTCTTCAGGATAAAGTACATCTTGACGCGGTATTTAGGGTCGGCTGACAACAGTTCCCGGGTCAAATACAGGAAACGGTCTTCATCCATTCTTCCCCTGTCGCTGGCCAAGATTATGGGAGTATTACTCTGCATAAAAACAGCCTTCGGCTTGCCGAAATGATAGCCCAAGCCAAACATTATGAATAATACCGCGGCGGCGCTGACTATCTGCACCCAGGTCGACTTGAAAGAGATTATCATCCTCTTTTTTTCCTTTCCAGCCGATGGATATCCTTCCAAGCGGTTTTCGGAACCTGTTCAACCGCATATTCTTCATCCACCCGCGCCTGGAGGTTCTGGAACCGCTGGAATTCAGCCATACAGCTTTCGCATTCAGCCAGGTGCCGCACTGTTTTCGTCAATTCGGCGTCTGACAATTCCCCGTCCAGCATGGCTGACAAGTTCATCTGATATTGTTCACAGTCTTTCATCTCAATTACTCCGCAATTAACCTAAACACAAGTTCGCGAGCCGGGAATTTTCTTTTTCTTCATTGTGGATGGTCCTCGAACAAATCATCTATGATTGTTCACCCTAATTAATTTCACCGACTACTGCCCCTAATACCCCTCCTCCAACTCCCCCGCCACTTTTCTCCGCGCCCTGAAGATATTCGATTTAACCATCGAAGGCGACCAGCCGGTGATATCCTCGATTTCCTGATAGTTTAGCCTTTGAATGACGCCCAAGGTAAATACGGTTCGATAGGTTTCGGACATTCCGTCGAGGATTTTTCTCAAGCGGCTTTTAAAATCGCTCTGTTCTGAAATCTGCGCCGGGTTGGGATTGGTGTCCGGAACACATTCAAAGATTTCCTGATTGTTATCGTAGTAATTCACTGTACCGCGCACTCGCTTCTTCTTTAAATTATCGAGGAACAGATTACGAGCGATAGCCAGCAGCCAGGATTTCACTTTCCCAATATCCCTGAGCTTGGAACCTGCGCGCATCGCCCGGATAAAGGTTTCCTGCAGTAAATCCTCAGCGTCTTCGCAGTTGTTGGTCATACTGAGCAGGAATTGAAACACCGCTGAAGAATTATCCTGATAAATCCCTTCCCAATCCACTTAGGCATCGACCCGGTATTAATGGTTACTCTTCACAACCTCGACTTCATCTTACCGATGAAAACCGCCCCCCATCGACCCATTCTAATTAATAGACGCCCTCCGTGTAGAAAAGTTACAACATTCCCCTCGTAAAATCAATTTCCTTAAAAGAACACCTGAAAGTTTGATAATTTATCAACGAACAGGTATATTGGGTAGTGTATTTTAACTATTGTGATCCTTGTTTTATCATTGCGAGCAAAGCAAAGAGAACTTTAATGGTAATTATTAAGTTGTTTGAGTGACTTCTTATAGTAGTGTATAAATTCACTGGCTATTAAGGTTATTAAGGCTATAATTATGAACCTCTTGCAAAAGTCGATAGATTTCGTGAATGACTAATCACAATATCGTTCAATAACGA
>JABMRZ010000538.1 GCA_013202315.1 Candidatus Tariuqbacter arcticus
GAATTAGGATTTAGGAATTAGGATTTAGGAATTAGGATTTAGGAATTAGGATTTAGGAATTAGGATTTAGGAATTAGGATTTAGGGTTTAGGATTTAGGAATTAGGATTTAGGATTTAGGGGTTAGGGTTTTGGGGTTAGGGTTTAGGGGTTAGCAGGCTGTCATTCCCACATTGTTTTAACGGGAATGCACCTCCCATAAAAATTATACCGGATAGTCTATTCATTGTTATAATTTAAGGATAAGCATACTTTGAACTGGTTGAAAAAAACTTACAATCAAAGTGACATACTGGAGAAATATAAAGTTCTACTGGTATGCACGGGGAACTCCTGCCGAAGTCCAATGGCAGAAGGGGCGCTTAAGAGTCTATTGGAAGAACAGGGTGCGCAATTAGTATCAGTCAAAAGCGCGGGTACATCTACTGTGCAGGGGATACCCGCATCCTTCATTGGCGTTTCGGTTATGCGAAAACACGGCATCAATATTATGTCCCACCGCAGTCAGCCGGTAACCAGAAAGCTGATGGATAGAAGCGATCTGATTTTAGTAATGGCGGACAACCATTATCAGCATTTGATTGAGAAATATCCTCAGCATAAGCATAAAATCTATCATTTGAAGAATTACGGAATGGATGAACCGGTCGAAGACCCTAATGTTGTCGATCCGATCGGAGGGGAAATTGAACTTTATGAAGAAGTCTATGAAGATATTTATCGAGAAGTAAGGCGAATCGCCACTTATATTGTCAACGCTTCAATGGAAAAATATTGAGGGGTGATGCTGGATATTTCCGCTGTCGTTTTGAGTTATAACGAAGAGTTGAACATCGCCCGGTGTTTGTCAAGCCTGGACTTCTGCCGGGAGATCGTGGTGGTCGACTCTGGCAGTACTGATAAAACGAACAAAATCGCCGCAAATTTCACCGAAAAGGTATTATACCATCCGATAGAAGGACACGGCGCACAACTGAATTGGGGAATAGAACAGACCACCAATGATTGGATACTATCTTTGGATGCAGATGAGGAAATCTCGGTTCAATTGAAGAAGTCCATTAAGGACATCGCGTCCAACTCCCCTTTTGTCGGATATCATCTCAACCGCAAGACATTCTACCTCGGCAGGTGGATTGAACACAGCGGCTGGTATCCCCAGTATATCCTCCGGCTCTTCAATAAAAATTATGGGTGCAGTAATCAGGCGGCAATTCACAAAAGTATTTCAGTGAAGGGGGAAACGGACCGGTTAGAAGGCGACATCCTGCACTATTCCTATCGCAGTCTATCTCATCACCTGGCCAAGATAAATGATTATACCTCATCCATAGCCGCTGAGCGCTATGGGAACGGGCGCAGGTTCAATCTTTTGAAGGGTATTTTCGCCCCGCCCGCGGAATTTTTGAAGAAATACATAATCCAGCGCGGGTTCCTCGATGGATTCCCCGGATTTGCGGTGGCGGTCACTTCCGCCGCTTATTCTTTTATGAAGCAGGCGAAGCTGTATGAAATTTCTTTAAATGAAAAAAAAGTGGAAAACGGTAACGACAATTGAAATCGAGAATTCTTCTTTGTTCCATATATTTGATATTTATTAATTCCGGAATTATATTCACTTCATCACCGACAATCGCGCAGGAGGTGAACCGAAGCTGGGCAAACCACGCTTTCGGAGTGAGTGAGAAGCTGAATTTCAACATCGACTACGCCTTCATCACCGCTGGTTACGCCGAGATATCCATAGATACTATGATTGAGATTGGCGGGCGGCAGTGTTATCAAGTGGTGTCAAAGGTCCGTTCAAACAAGGTTTTCGATATCGTTTTCAAGGTTCGAGACCGGGTGGAGACAAATATTGATGTCAGGGGCATTTACAGCCGCCGCTACTTCAAACAGCTTCAAGAGGGGAAATACCGCGACATCCGGGAGGTTATTTACGAACCGGAAAGAGGGCTGGCCCACCTCCTGATAAAAGGGGTATATAAAGAGACCACCAAGATCGAATCCTGCGCCCAGGACATCCTCTCCGCCTTGTTTTTCGTGCGAACGCTGGAATTTGATGTGGGGGATACCATCAACATCAACCTGCACGATATGACCAAATCATATCCGCTGAAGGTCAGGGTAAATCGCCGCGAGCGAGTGCAAGTCCCCGCCGGCGAATTCGACTGTCTGGTTGTTGAACCGTTCCTCGAAACGGAAGGGATGTTCCGTTCCAAAGGAAAAATCGAGCTATGGCTGACCGATGACGAACGCAAAATACCCGTCTTGATGCGCACGGAAATTGCCATTATCGGTTATATCGACGCCAAGTTAGCGCAATATATTCCCGGCAAACCGGTGGAATTAAAATGAAAAAGCCGCATCGAATAGACTTAAGCAAAGTCAGAACCACCTCTATAGCTGACCTTCCCCGCAAGGTTAAAGCCGATTTCCTCGGCGAGCCCTTCGAGCCGGGCGGGGAATTCGACCGCTTCATCGACAGCCTGCCGGATATACTGAAAGCGGCGGATTTGCGGGAATACGCCCGCTTATGGGCTGATGCAGTGAAAAACGGAAAGGAAGTCCTGTTGATGATGGGCGCTCATCCAATCAAAGTTGGGCTTTCAACTATCATCATCGACTTAGTGGAAAAAGGGTTCATCACCGGTATCGCCGGGAACGGGGCAGTCGCCATTCACGATTGTGAAATGACGCTCTTTGGCAGGACATCCGAAGAAGTCATCAACGGATTGCGGGACGGAACATTCGGTATGTCGAAGGAAACCGGCGAATTCCTGAACGGCGCCGCTATATTCGCCGCTGAAAACGACCTCGGTTTCGGAGAAGCCCTGGGTGAAAAACTCGATGAAGCGTCCCCGGATTTTTCGGAACTGTCTTTGACACTCGCCTGTCGAAAACGCGGCATCCCCTTCACCGCGCATATATCCATCGGGGCGGACATCGTCCATCAACAGCCGTCCTGCGACGGGGGCGCAATCGGCGCCGCTTCGCACACTGATTTTAAGATACTGGCGCATTTAGTATCGCGGCTTTCCAATGGTATCGTCATCAATTTGGGGTCGGCGGTAATCATGCCGGAGGTTTTTTTGAAGGCGTTGACCGTCGCCCGGAATTTGGGTCATAAGGTGGAGAACTTCACTGCCGCCAATTTCGATATGATTCAACATTACCGCCCCAACACCAATGTATTGAACCGGCCGATTGAAACCGGCGGCGGCAGGAAATTCGCTTTCACCGGGCATCATGAGATTATGTTTCCGCTGGTGGCGGCGATGGTGAAAGTGTCATAGAATTCACAGTACATTAAGTAATGAAGTAATGACAGACATATTCACTTAATTACTCAATTACTGTGAATAAATACTGTGAATAATTACTGTGAATTGTAGTTGCTTGAGTGAGATGATTCACAGTTGTAAGACTAAGATTCACAGTGCATGAAGAAAGATTCACAGTACATTAAGTAATGAAGTAATGACAGACATATTCACTTAATTACTTAATTACTGTGAATAAATACTGTGAATAATTACTGTGCATAATTACTGTGAATAATTATCGTGAACTATATTAGTATAGGCTTATGGAAATACCTAAACACATTGACGAACTCGAATATCGCATAATAGGTATTTGTTTCGATGTTCATAGTGAATTAGGCCCCGGTTTTCCTGAGGAGTATTATCAAAAGTCCCTGGAATACGAATTTACTAAGCGCGGAATAGCTTTTGAACCACAGAAACCCATTCAAGTATTTTACAAAGAAATTCAAGTCGGATTGAATTATCTGGATTTTTTAGTTGAAGAACAACTTATACTTGAGATAAAATCGGTAAGAGCTTTAGACAATGTCCATAAATTTCAGGTTATTAAATATCTCGCTTCATCATCTTATAATTTTGCTTTATTGGTCAATTTTGGTCAAGATAAAATGCGGTATGAAAAGTTAATCCCGCCCGCTAAAATCCAGAACTTCAAAAACATCAAGTAATTGGTTACTTAATTACTTAATTACTGTGAATATTATAATTACTGTGAATAATTACTTGAGCAACCAGCAGCCAAACCCTAAATCCTAAATCCTAAACCCTGAAAAATGTTCATCGACACCGCCCAAATAGAAATCGCATCCGGCAAAGGCGGCTCCGGTATTGTCAGCTTCCACCGGGAAAAATTCATACCCAAAGGCGGTCCCGACGGCGGCAACGGCGGTAAAGGGGGCGATGTCATCCTGACCGCCGACCAGAAACTCCATACACTGATGGATTATGCTTACAAACGAAAATACAAAGCGGGCAATGGCAGGCCGGGCGGCTCCAACAACCGCAAAGGCGCTTCAGGGAAAGACTTGAAAATCCGCCTGCCGGTAGGCACCATAGTTTTCGACCGGGGGACGGATGAATTGTTGGGCGACTTGACCGCGGATGGTCAGCAACTCGCAGCCGCCAGAGGCGGCAGGGGCGGCTTCGGGAACGCCCATTTTAAGAGTTCCATCAATCGCGCTCCCAGGGCATTCACCCCAGGCGAAGAGGGTGAATACCATTCCCTCCGGCTGGAACTGAAACTGCTGGCGGATGTGGGGTTGGTGGGATTGCCTAACGCCGGGAAATCCACGCTATTGTCCCGCCTTTCAGCCGCCAGACCTAAGATCGCCCCTTATCCTTTCACCACCCTTATCCCCAATCTTGGGATAGTCAAGGCAGGCGAATATTCCAGCTTCGTGATGGCGGATATCCCCGGTTTAATCGAGGGGGCGCATCAGGGTAAAGGGCTGGGCGATGAATTCCTGCGCCACATCGAACGAACCCAAATCCTGCTGTTTCTCATAGACATAACTTCAAACGATATTGGAAGAGACTATCATACTTTGGAGAATGAACTGGAAAGTTTCGACCCTGCGCTAATAAAAAAGCCCCGCCTCACAGCCTTGACCAAAGCGGATTTACTGTCCGATTTACCTCAGGATTTCACCCTTCCGGTCGACATTGTGATTTCCGCTGTTTCCGGCTATAACCTGCTCCAATTAACGGGTATGCTCTATGACCGGCTGAAACAAGCTTGGAGCGTTGAAGATTTGCAGGGGAGTGAATTGTGAATATACCAGCGCTCCTGACCATTTCCAACATTCCCGGCATCGGTCCTGTTCGAGCGCGAAATCTCATCGCTCACTTCGGGAGCCCGGAAGCGGCTTTATCCGCCGGTGCAGGTGAAATCGCCGCCATAGCCAATATCGGTCCCAAAATCGCCGGGGCATTCAAACCGGTCGACCCCGATTTCGCCGACAAACAACTGGAAGAAGCGGAGAAAGCAGGCGCTCAATGCTTAACCTACTGGGATGACGATTATCCCCCATACCTCAAGGAAATTTACGATCCACCGCTGGTATTATTTTTTCAAGGTTCATCGGACTGTCTGCAGCAATTCTGCCTTGCGGTGGTGGGAACCAGGAAGCCTTCGGAATATGGGCGCACCTCAACTAAGAACATTGTCGCCGGTCTCGCCCGGCAGAACCTTGTCATCGTTTCCGGTCTGGCGAGAGGGATCGATTCGCTGGCGCACCTCGCGGCTTTGGATGCGGGAGGGTATACCGTTGCGGTTTTAGGGAGCGGGTTGGACATCGACTATCCCCGCGAAAACAGAAAGCTTCGAGATAGAATCACCGAGCAGGGCGTGGTCATCTCCGAATTTCCTTTCGGCACTGTTCCTGACGGCAGGAACTTCCCCCGCCGGAACCGCATCATCAGCGGCTTATCGCTGGGGACGCTGGTGATGGAAGCTGGCGAAAGGAGCGGCGCACTCATCACCGCCGCCTACGCTGTCGACCAGAACCGCGAAGTCTTCGCACTGCCGGGAGATGTCCGCCGCCTTCAAAGCGCAGGCTGCAACCGCCTCATCAAGACCGGCAGAGCCGCTCTGATCACTTCTGAAATGGATATCCTGCAGGTGCTTCAAATCCAGCTTTCGCTCAAACTGGAAGCGCCGGAAGCCGAAAAGATGCCCGCATTATCCGGCGACCAGCTCAAAATTTACCAAGCCGTTGGTTCCGACTCCATCTACATCGATGATCTGGCGCAGGCGGTGCAGATGAACCCTTCCGAAACCCTTACAATCCTGCTGGAAATGGAGATGAACGGCTTGATTAATCAAGTCGCGGGGAAGAGATTTGTGAGGTCTTGATTTGACCAATACGCGCGTACATATCGTCCGGTGCGGTGATTATCAGCCTCAATTAGTCCGCTCAGCCGTTCGGGAGGCGGTGGAAGCGATTGGCGGCTTGCCCATCAAAGCTGGCGACAAAGTCCTGCTTAAACCGAATCTGCTGTCGCCCCGCCCTCCTGAAAAGGCGGTTACCACCCACCCTCAAGTTGTATCGGCGGTCGCCGAACTTGTCAGGGATTGCGGAGGGGTCGTTATGCTCGGTGACAGTCCCAGCGGTCAGCCGGGAGACGCTATTTGGAGCGCCACCGGGATGAATGACATACTCGCTCCTACTGGGATAAAAAAGGTCGATTTCACCGCTTCGGGAACGGTAGAATTTTTGACCCGGGGTAATGTATATTATTTAGCGCAGGCTGCGTTGGAATGCGATTTATTGATAAACCTGCCTAAACTTAAAACCCATTCCCTGACTATGTTCACCGGGGCGGTGAAGAATTTATACGGCTGTCTCCCCGGCTTCCAAAAGGGAAACTGGCACCGCCGAGCGCCCAAGAACGAACAGTTCAGCCAGGTGGTGGTGGATGTATTTTCGAGATTCACCCCAAGGGTGAACATTATGGATGGAGTCGTAGCGATGGAAGGCGGCGGTCCCGCCAATGGTCGTCCGCGAAAACTGGGCATCATCATCGCATCGGACAGCGCTCCCGCTTTGGACAAAGCGGCGGC
Source organism: Candidatus Tariuqbacter arcticus (assembly GCA_013202315.1). Classification (GTDB taxonomy): domain Bacteria; phylum Electryoneota; class Tariuqbacteria; order Tariuqbacterales; family Tariuqbacteraceae; genus Tariuqbacter; species Tariuqbacter arcticus. The sequence continues at coordinate 6,891 of JABMRZ010000538.1, forward strand.
GAGAATCATCGGCTTCGATGAAGATGAAATCCTGACCACAAGGTTCGCGGAACAGCGGGGTTTCTTCAACCCGGAAAACATTACACTTACCGGCGCTTCGATTGAAGAGGTCGCTCCTTCATCCTTTGCCCTCCCTCAAGACCGGTATTTGCGTATGATCCCGCGTTTACTGCATGAAGTTATGGGCAGATTCATCTGGTCCCGCCCGGAAGTGAACGAAACTGACTGCGTCGCTTGCGGCGATTGCGCCCAAAACTGTCCGGTTCAGGCGATGTCTTTTAACGGCGGTCCCCCGGAAATAGACCATAAAATCTGCATTAACTGCTTCTGCTGCGATGAAATCTGTTCATCGGGCGCGATAGAGAAGAAAATGAGTTGGCTGGCGAAAAGACTTGCCTGAAGCTATGTTTCCACACTTTCATACTTTCACACTTTCACACTATAATATATGAACATCGTCATATTTGAAGATGACGGCTGGAAGGATTTACAGCCGCTGTCCCTGACCCGCCCCGTCTGGGAACTGCGCTGCGGGATAGCCACATTGGAAGAAAAAATCCGGGATATGTTCCCCGGTGAACGGTTCAACTATTCCTGCCGCGACTATATTGCCCCGCTGGTGAAGAAGCGCCGCCCCGGTTCGACTGTCAATCATACTATTTCCGGTGAAACCCTGTTTTTAAGCGGGCGAGCGATTTATCATAATCGCGAGGATTTCAGTTATTTCGAGGAAGACACTGCATTATACGCAGAAGAGCGATTGGTGGGATTTTACTTAACGAATCCGGTCGATTACCATAATCAATTATTGGAGAATGCCGAAGGAATTTTCCACTCTCTAACCCGCCGGGCTATCGAGGCTGAAATAATCGCCTACCCCTGGGATTTGGTGAAAAAAACCCGTCATCACATCCCCGCCGATTTGAAAAATATGAAAGGACTTACCGAAGCCGACCCGGAGGAATTCAAGCGAACCGGAGCCCACATCATCCCCGGCGAAGGGGTGTTCTTAAGCGGAGATGTCTCCATCGCCCCCGGCGCGGTGCTGGATTCGTCCGAAGGTCCGATATATTTAGCCGCCGGGGTTGAAATAATGCCCAATGCGGTGATAATTGGGCCTGCCGCTATCGGTGAAGGTTCAACGGTAAAAATCGGAGCCAAGATATATCCGGGGACTTCCATCGGGCCGGTTTGCAAAGTTGGGGGCGAAGTGGAAGAATCTATCATTCACGCTTATTCCAACAAACAGCACGAAGGCTTCCTGGGGCACGCCTACATCGGTGAATGGTGCAATATCGGCGCCGGGACGGAAAACTCCGACTTGAAAAACAATTACACACCGGTAAAGGTCCAGCTTAATGATAAGGTTGTCGACACCGGCAGCCTCTTCATCGGGCTTTTCATTGGCGACCATTCCAAAACCGGCATCAACACCACTTTCAATACCGGAAGCGTGATGGGGGTAGCATCTATGGCTTTCGGGGCGGGATTCCAGCCGCGTTTCATCCCTTCATTCCGCTGGAGCGATGGACGAAAACTGCTGAAGCCCGGCTTCAAGAAGACTATCGAAACCGCCCGCGCGGTTATGTCAAGGAGAAACATAGAATTATCGGACGAAGAAGTATATATATTAAAACATATCTTTGAAAACTCCGCGCAATAAAACCTTGCCTTAAGACCACCAGACTATAGGGGCGAGGTTGCCTCGCCCCTGCTTGATTTTATGGAATATTATGAATATCTTACTTTAAGAAAGGAGATTTTCATGAAACGAATGACATTATTAATATTAGTCTTTCCTCTGGTTTGCATCGCTCAGGAGTTTAATTTCGTCTTCGAGCCCGATTCGATTCCTGTTGAGATAGATGGGTGGCAGCCATTTTGCCCCTGGGCAGGTGGGGTGAGCGAGTCTAATCCTGCAATTGTGGATATTGACGCCGACGGAGATTTGGATTTTTTTATTGGTGAATTTGTTGGATATATTATATTCTACCAAAATAAAGGGAGTATTACAGTACCAGAATTTACTTTTGTGACTTCTCAGTTCGATTCAATTTATCTTGATGAAGCTCGATCAAATCCATGCTTTAGAGATTTGGATAACGATGGAGATTTAGATCTTGTAGTTGGAGATAGTGATGCAAATGTTAATTTCTACCGAAACGAAGGGACAGCTCAATCCCCTATATTTGTGTTTGAGACAAGTAGTTTAGTTCCTCCAGGTCCACCCTGGTGCTGGGGACCAGAATTAGTGGATATAGATGCTGATGGTGATTACGATTTGTTTGGTGGGTGGGAGCAAATCACATTTTATCGCAATGAAGGTACACCGGACAGTTTTGCTTTCAATTTAGTTACAGTTAATTTTGCAGGAGTTAATGTCTCCGAGTGGGCTTCCGTAGATTTTGAAGACATCGACTCCGACAACGATTTTGATTTATTCATCGGCGAGCGCTACGGCAAAATCTGGTATTACCGCAATGATGGTGACAGCGCCAACTATGATTTCACCTATGTGACCGATTATTTTGACAGCATAGATGTGGGGGATTACGCTTCGCCGGAATTCGCCGACATCGACGGGGACGGGGATTTTGATTTGTTTGTGGGGAGTGAGTCTTATTTTTCCAGTTCAATTGGGTGTATCTTTTTCTATGAAAATGTGGGATCTCCCACTAATTTTTTATTTGAGTTTGTAACCTCAAATTACTTGACTTTAGATGTTGGAACAGCTATTGACGAACCACAAGTTGTTGATATTAATGGCGATGAAGATGCGGATTTATTCGCCGATCTAAACACTACTATAGGATATTTTGAAAACGTGGGGAATTCTCAGTCTGCCAGTTTCCAATTCATTACCGATTCATTCGAAGGGATTTCACTCAACTCAATTTTACCATATTTTGTAGATTTAGATAATGATTTAGACTACGATATTGTTTGTGGGACGGCCGCTATTCCAGGTCCTCCAACATTAGCTTTATACCAGAACTATGGAACACCAAGCAATCCAGATATACGGCTTTATGACCCTCAGTTTGTAACTAACCCAAATTTCTGGGTGGCGATTGTTCCTGTACTCGCGGACATTGACGCCGATGAGGATTATGATCTATTCATCTCTGACAACGACGGCCATTTCTTCTTTTACCAGAACATAGGTACTCCTCAATTATCAATCTACTCACTTGTAACCTCCCAGTGGCAGGGGATTCAATTTTCCTATCCTTATGACGGTAGCAAGTGCTTTGCATTCGCTGATTTGGATGAGGATAGTGATCTGGACCTATTTATGACAAGTCCTTTTCAAAAAAGTTTGTACTTTTACCGCAATATCGGCACACCGCAATCAGCTAACATGGTTCTTGAGAATGAGGAATTTCTTATAGAATATAATCTATATGTACCCTGTCCTTATTTTGTGGATATTGATTCTGATTCGGATTTGGATCTGTTTATCGGTGAAATTAATGGTGGTATCAAATTTTTCCGCAACTTAGGGGATTCGGTTTCGGTAGGTAATCATGCCTCAATTCATCCTTCATCCTTCACCCTTCATCCCTGCTTTCCCAACCCCTTCAACCCCACCACAACCATTCTTTTCACACTTGACCGGGCTTTGCCAGTACGGGTGATGGTGTATAATGGGCTGGGGCAGTGTGTAGTTACGCTGATTGATGGGCAGATGACGTCGGGTGAGCATCAAGTGAGGTGGGATGCGGGGATGTACTCCAGCGGGGTGTATTTCTACCGATTGACCACCGGAAGATGTACGATGGTGAAGAAAATGATATTGGCCAAGTGATTTCCGATATTGTCAGCCGGAGTGGATTTCCGATTGACCGTTTAACAGAGCCCGCTGCTATGAAAAACGCCGGGCAGAATTCACCCGGCGTTAATATTTATACTGTTTTAAAAGTCAGCCATTACTACTCCAAATAATACTCCGGCGGCATCAGCAGCATCGGTTGGCCTTTGGAATTGAGAATCATCCTTAAATACATCAATTCGGGATCATCAAGATCGATATCGAATACCGGTTCCTTCATTCCGAAAAGTTTCGGCTGGAACATATTTGGATTAAGCCATCCCTTCTCCGGCATTTCCACGATTTTCACTTCCTCATCGGGTTCAATGCCTGCGGCTTCGCGAGCCAGTTTTATCGCCGTTTCCAGACCGCCCAATTCGTCGATTAGACCGATTTCCATGCCGTCGGCTCCGGTCCATACTCGACCCTGGGCGACTTCGTGAACTTCATCCACGGTCATATTACGACCCTCGGCGACCTTATTTAAGAAATCCTGATACCAATTCATAATCACTTTTTTAATATAGGCTCTTTCCTCCTCGGTCACATTCCTCTCCGGAATGACCGCACCGATTAAAGGAAGCCTGATTCCACTGCCTAAATCGGCGTGCTTGCCGATTTGAACATTGTCGTAAGTCAGGCCGAGTTTATCGCCGAGTCCATCGTTGTAGAGCCAAAGCCCGATTACGCCGATAGAGCCGGTAATGGTCCAGGGCGAGGCAACAATTTTATCGCCGTACATTGAAATCCAATATCCGCCGGAACCGGCGACCCATCCCTGACTGACTATAACCGGCTTCACTTCAGCGGTCTTCTTCAATTCTTCCGCCACAATATCCGAAGGGAGGATATCCCCACCGGGCGAATCGGCGCGGAACACAATCGCTTTGATATCGTCATCTTCCCGGGCTTTCTTTATCACCTTTCGTAATTTACGGGCGTTGATACCGCTGTTCATATCGCATACTCCTAAGGCGTAGATGACGGCGATTTCCGGGGGTTCGCCCCATTCATCGCCGACCGGCTGAGCCTTGGCTAAAACGCCCGCTCCCTGCATCCGCTTCTTCTTACCCCCTTCGAGCTGCTTAATCCAATCCTCCATTTCATCCCATATTCCCACCGTATCGGCTAAGTTGAAGGCTAAGAGGGAGTCGGCTGTCAACAAAGGCACCTCATTAACTATATGGTCGAAATCGCCTTCGGAAACGCCGCGGCTTGCGCAGATATCAGCACGCATCGTTCCATACCAGCCTTCGATCAAAGCGCCTCTTTGTTCCCTGTCGCCTTCGGACATATCGGTGCGCGAGAAACCTTCCGCGGCGGTTTTATACTTGAAAAATTGCCATGCATCGATACCTAAGCCCATTTTATCCAGCATATTCCGGTAATAAGTCCGCCCCAAATTAAATCCCTGCATCATAACTAAGCAATTAGGATCGACCATAATTTCATCGGCGGCGGAAGCGAGGTAATAAAGCCGCTGGTCCCCTCGTTCTAAGTAGACCACCACCTTCTTGCCTTCGGTTTGCACTTCCTTTATCTTTTCGCGGACTTCCCAAATCATTTCCCAGGAGCCGTAGAAATCTTCGGTCAGATTTATCGCCACACCCGCTACTTTCGGGTCTTTCTTGGCGTTTTCCAATGCCTCCAAAACTTCCGTCAAGGTATGACCGCCATCATCGAAGAGTTTGTATCGTTGGTACTTCAATCTGCCTCGGAGTTTCATTTTGAGGTAGAATTTATCCTTAGCAACGACATCGGAGAGTATATCGGGATAGGGCGGCACCCGAAATTTTATACCGTAAGTGGTATAAGTTAAATTATTATTGCTGTCGTAATGCGGCATTACATTGGCTTGAGACCCTCCGAACGAATAAGATATTCCCGCGGTGAACGCTCCGCCGTGGAAGAATTTACCCATAAAAGATATCCCCGGCAGCGGCTGCACCGCCAGACCCGCCGCCCATTCAACCTCTTCGACAGTCTGGTAATCGTTCATATACGCATCGCCGAAGATGGTCAGGAACGGTGTTCCCAACGGACGAACGCCCACATCGACTATCCCCCGCAGATTATCTTCCCGTAAAGCGTAATGTCCCGCCATTCCCACCGATAAATAGCGCATCGGGCGGGATAGGAATCCCATTGAGAGGGTGTTATCCCGCAGGAAGTCTTCGGAAACATACCCCTTCGACCAGGAATAACCCAGGCCGAAGCTATTTTCCGCATCTCCGCAAGCGAGAGCGATGTTGTAGTCATAAAGGCTTCGCTCTTTAAAATCGCCTCCGGGTTGAAGTTCGCCGTAAGTCCAATGCTGCATTCCGAACCCCAATCCCTTAACTCCGGTCAACAGTGTCCAGTTCTTAGTTTCCAAGGGCTTTCGGTCCAAATCGTTCCAGAAGATCTGCACTTCCGGACCTTTCAGCATCGCCCAAACCGCCGGGTTGAAAAATGCTCCTGACGCATCACCCGCCACTCCCGGAGTTGTGGACAAATAATCGGATTGATTGAGGTAATCCGGCAGGTAAAACGGCTCCTCTGCGAGACAAACGGCGCTGAGTAATAAAATGCAGGAAACCGCGAGACAGAATTTTCTCATAACTTGCTCCTGTTTTGTTGTTTGGTGAATTATATGATTTTATCAATAATCGAAACTGCCAATTCAACTCTATGACTCATTAGACAATATATATGGGAAAAAGTTGCAGAAAAAATTCTTCTATACAATCAACTTCTTTGGCTTGAAAATAAGAAAGAAATTTTATAATTTCAAATTTTTAACGTGATAACCTTCGATTATTTGATTTTTAAATTCTTTGTGGCTATTTTTATTGAATTATTTCAAGATTAATTGGTAAGGAAAAGAATTCACATTATATATGACAAAGCTGACCAACATACCTTCGCCGGAAAAAATAGACGCTCAAATCAGGGTCGTTATCCTGCTACTGCAAATTGTTTTAGTGGCGTTCTTTCTAATCAGTATGTCTCAAAAGACGGAAGTCGGTCCCACCCTCGATGACTCCTGGATTCACTTTCAATTCGCCCGCAACTTAGTCGAACACGGTGAAGTTTCATTCAATGCGGGAACCTGGTCTACCGGCACCACAAGTCTGTTATGGGACTTCATCCTGGCGCTGGGAATTTTTCTGGGGATACCGGTGGTGCATTTCTCAATCGCAGTAGGAATCCTGCTCTATTTCATTTTGGGACAGCAAATCTATACTATCTTCAAATCTTATCTATGGGAGCGGGACTGGAGCCCTGTTTTGGCGATTCTGGTGGTACTCTTTACCGGGAATGTCCTTTGGTTTGCCCTTTCTGGGATGGAAACTCTGCTTCTATTGGTGCTCGGTCTGTGGTGGATATTCGCTTTCAGCCGCGAAAAATATATTTTGGCTGGATTATTAGCCGGGGCGTTGATGCTGACCCGCATCGAAGGGATGCTGTTCCTGTTGATGGGAATATATTTCGTTTTCCGCAAATGCGGTTTGCTTAAAGGAATGAAAAACAGCATAATCCAAGTTCTGTTCAGCCTTCCTATTTTTGCACCCTCAATAATCCTTAATCAGATCGTATACGGCAGATTCTATCCCGCTACTATGGCGGGCAGAAAGTGGCTTTACGACTTGGAACCTGATTTTTGGAATTTATCCTTATCTGGGATCATACATTATATCGTCTCTTGGGCAGGGACGTTCTTTATGAATGATTGGTGGCCTGAATTTATGGATCAACCTTTCACTATTCAATACCCTATCATTCGTTTCATATCCGGCGGCAGCTTTGATAAAACCCCTCCTGATTTCGGCTTAGAACCGTGTCCCGTTTGGGTGCAATATCTTACTGTCCTGATAGCGATAATACTATTCATCATATTACTGCGTGGAATGTTTAGAATAACAAGACCTATATTGATGAAAATTTTTAGCAAAGGGGAGTTTAATCTCTGGGAATACTTAGTTGCCTGGTTCCTTGGACATAATCTGATTTATTTGGTATTAATGCCAACACGGGGGCATGGGGGACGGTATCAAGCGATAAATTTCATCCTCGCCGGAATGTTCCTCATCGCCGGGACAGAGGTGAAATTTCCCAGGCGGAAGTTTGGAAAGATATTCAGGAACTACCTTTTGAAACCGGGAATTCTGATTATATATATATTTTCAATTTACACCTGGGCGGATATCTATGCCGCTTCCGTCCAACATGTGAACAATATCCATCGCGCCGCCGGGGAATGGCTTGGTGATGAAATTCCTCCCGGCACCGTCATCGCCGTTTTCGATGTGGGGGCGGTGAAATATTTTTCCAGACTGCCAGTAGCCGATATCGCCGGATTGACAGACAGCGAAGCACTGGAATATGTTCTCAATGGTGATATTCTTCCTTATATCAAAGTGAAAGATGCCCGCTACCTGGTGATGATAGAGGAACCAATCAGCAAAAGGCAAATTGCTTCAGGCGAACAGCGATTTTTCCAAAGCGCTTTTTATGAAGAGCTGGGAATTTTAGATGAAATAGGTAAAACCGTCAATTTAATACCCGTGAAATGGTTCGCTCTTCCGATTGAAGATTGGCGGCGCCACTGGTTTGTGGTGCGGACACACCTCCCAGTCCTGGTAATCTATCAAATCGAATGGCTCAATGAATCAACCAATGGCCGAGAACCGAGAACTGTGAACCGAGAACTGTGAACCGTGAACCGAGAACCGAAAACCGAGAACCGAGAACCGAGAACCGTGAAACTATGACAGACAACAAACGATGAATATTAGATTCATCGATTCCCCTCCGCAGGAGGGTGAATTCAATATGTCCTGCGATTACACTTTGGCGGTGCAGGCTAAGCCCGGCGATGATGCTCTTTTAAGAATATATACTTGGCTTGAACCGACCATTTCCATTGGTTTTCACCAGAAAGCCGAGGATATAGACTATATCCTCTGTGAAAAAGACGGTATATCGGTGGTGCGGCGCCCGACCGGCGGTCGTGCGATCCTCCATTGGGGCGAAATCACCTATTGCTTTATCGCCGCTATGCAGGTTGGGGGCGGGCAGAAAGCCTTGGGTGAGATTTATCGCAAAGCCCACACCGCCATCCACAATGCCCTGCGGATGCATGGGCTTAATGTGAATTTCGCCGCCGGCAAGAAAATCATCCGAAAACAAAGCCCCCTCTGCTTCGCCACTTCGGTGGGGACTGAATTGGAATACGAAGGCAAAAAGGTGGTCGGTTCAGCTCAACGGTTATTGAAATCCACCGTCCTCCAGCATGGTTCAATATTGATTTCACCGGAACATTTGAAACTGCCGGATTATTTAAATGTCTCTGAAGAGCTGCGACAACGGCTGCGGGAGAAATTGGAATTGAGTTCGACTCACCTCCCTCTGCGTGATGACAAATCTTTCCGGATTACTATGGGGAAAAGCTTTGCGAACATCTTTGAGGGAAAAGTTTATAGAACAGATTTAACTTCGGATGAAAATATACAAATAGGCAAAGATCGTCCCCGGTTTATAATAAACGAATTTAATAGTAGCGTATAGATGTCATTCCGGTTTGACTGGAATTCATTTTTTCCGGATTCCCGCTAAAAGCATGCGGGACTGACATTTGGTTAGTGTTCGAATTTGTAGATAGTGATTTGCGCAAGTAATTATTTCGCTTATTATAATTTCATTCCACTTATCAAGCTAACCCCTAATCCCCCATCCCTAATTCCCAATTCCCAATTCCTAATTCCCATAATTCACCTCGCATAACAATACAAACACCCCCCTTTACAGCTCCCATATTCCCCTATATCGGACGATTCGGCGCAGCCGCACCCGGCGCGGCTGGGCTTCAGCTTGAAGCTGTATTCCCCTCCCATCATTTCACTGACCAGTTCGCCATCGACGCAATGCGCTCCCTTCACCCCCGGCACATTCTCCAAGTATTCGCAGCAGCAGGCTTGAAATTCCAAACCGTGCGAAGCCGCAATCTCCGCCATCAGTTCCGCCATTTCCCGCTTGCGCTGAATATCGGCATCGAAAGCCCTGACCCCCTCCTGTTTATCCAACGCCTCCAAAGACCGCTTGACCTTGTGGTAAAAGAAAGCGAAGCTGAAGATGCACCTTTTGGTGAACGGCGCAATTTTGCCCGCCAATTCCGTGAATCGTTTAATATAATAATCTTCATCCGTAATATTCGAGAACAGAATCGGGTCGAAGCGCCAGAATACCGCTTTTTCCCCATATCTCCGAGACAGTTCAAAGAAGTCACTTACCGTCTCTTCAACGGGTGGGACATTCGGCTCGAAGACCTTAGGCAGTCCCGTGATGGTGAAATTGAAGATGAACCGCTCGAACCCCCTCCGCTCCAATTGAACCAGCCTATTAAAAAAAGGTCGAAAGTTCTTCGACCAGAATACAATCGCCGCGGTGCTTCCCGGCTTCAGCGGCACATAATAAGTCTGTTTACTGAAAGGATTGATAACATCGACCCCGCCCTGTTCAACCGCTTTTATGAACCTTTCACCGAAGAAAGCCGGTATATCCGAACGGCGGGAAGCGGATATTATGCGGGGTTTGGATTCAATCTCCGATATAATCGCTTAACCCCTTCAAATACTTCGTCGACGCTGATTTCCTTGATACACTTCGCATCGAATTTGCACTTGATTTTTTTAGCTTGAGCGAAAGTAATGCATGGACTGCAGTCATAATTTTTGAAGATGGCGATATGCATATCCGACAGAGGTCCATACCGCTTGGGGGTTTCCGGTCCGAAAAGCGCCACTGTCGGCGTCCCCATCGCCATCGCTATATGCATCGGGCCCGAATCGTTGGTGACGAAGATGTCCCCTCTGTCCAGCAGGGCTACCGCCTGTTCCAGCGTAGTCTGCCCGGCGAAGTTCAGCCCTTTGCTTCGCATCATATCGATGACTTCCTGCACTAACGGTCTTTCGTTGGGCGCACCGATAAAAATCGTTTTGGCTTCCAATTCCTCAGCAATCCTATCCGCCAACCTTGCGAATCTATCCGAGGGCCATCGGCGGGCATCGGCGACATCGGAAGCGTTGACATTGACCGCAACGGTGAAATCTTCATCCCGAACACCTCGAACTTCCAACATTCTGTGAACTATGTTCCTATCTTCGCTGCTTATGGGGATGGGTAGTGGCAACAGGTTGTTGGGCATCCTTAAACCGAAAGGGTATAGTATACGGAAAAAGGATTTCGATATATGTTCGTCTTCCTTGAACGGTACTCTAATATTATATAAGCTGCGCCGACCAGGGGCAGTGAAGCCGACTCGCATCCCCGCCGCAATATAGAAGGAAACGATTTCGGCGAAATTCGCCCAGGGTTCCAGGTCTAAGGCCAGATCAAATTTCTCCCGGCGTAAAATGAAGAACTTTCTGATGACATCCCAAAGAAAAGTTCTGACAGTTTTCAGCCTTAAATAGATGACTTCATCGAATAATTCGCTGTTTTCGCAGGCGCCGCGGTTCTGGCTCAGAGTTATGAAAGTGATGCGCGCTTCCGGGAATCTATCACGAATAGCCTTAAAAGCGGGGGAAGCGCGGACTATGTTGCCAATACCCCAAAATTTGACCACTAAGATGTGTTTATACGGTTCCCGGCTTGTTCTTTGAGGAAAAAGGTCTCTTATCTTCTGATAATAATACAGGAGGAGTCTTAGAGGAGTTCCTAAGTATTTATCCGTGAAGCGGATGAGGTCGAGGTTCATGCTATGTCGAGCTTTTCAGCTTGGATTCATTAAAATCGGTTGTGGGGATAATCTATCAAGGGGCGAACTTCATTCGCCATCAATTATTCTTCCAGGAGAGATAATCGGTGACCATTCCCATGAAATTCTTAAACTCGGTGAAAGAGCTTATTTTTTTAAGCGTCTTCCAGATGATTTTCGGCCTGAAATAAAATGCGTTGGTCATTCTATCGCGCCTTTCCAATATTTTCTTTCCGGATAATTCCGGATAATCGAGGACGCAGTATGTTTGTTCATATTTATCCCAATTTTCCGTATTCAACCATCCTTCCCTGCGAGCCTCATCATAAAGCCTCGACCCCGGCCAAGGTGAAGCGCAATAGAATTGAGCGTAATCGAGGTCGAGCTCGCGGGATAACTCACTCGTCTTCCGCAGAGTTTCTTCGGTCTCGCCGGGTAGTCCCAGGACAAAATGCCCGGCTATTTGAAAACCGGCTTCTCTGGTCAACTTCACCGCGGTGCGGATTTGTTCTAAAGTGATTCGCTTCAATGAGCGGTCGAGTATCCCCTGATCGCCCGATTCAATCCCGTAAGAAATCATCCAGCAGCCGGTTCTCCTCATCTTATTCAACACTTCACGGTCAACATTATCCACCCGGCTGTTGCATACCCAGCGAATCTTCAATCCCCGGCGTAAAATTTCATCGCAGAGCTGGTGAATATTCTTTTTAATGATAGTGAACGATTCCGACCAAAAGAAGAAGTCCCGCACCCCGTTTTTTTCAATATTCCATTCGATTTCGTCGACGATTCGCTCGGCGCTGCGCTTGCGTATTTTTTTACCATAGTAGCTTTGAGCTACGCAGAAAGTGCAATCGTAGGGACATCCTCGGCTGGACATAACCATAACGAAGCGCCGGTTGGTGAAGGGCAGTCGATAATGATTGAGATTCACCAAATCCCAAGCTGGGAAGGGAAGCTCATCGAGTTCTCGGCAATATAACCGTTCTCCAAAATGTTCTATTTTTCCGTTCATCCGCAGGGATATACCATACAATTCAGCCAATTCTTCTCCCCGGTCGAGCCTTTTCGCCAGTTCCAATGCGGTTAATTCCGGTTCTCCTCGAATGATGAAATCGAGTTCTGCGGATTGTTCTAATGTTTCCTCCCACAAGACGCTGACATGAATTCCGAATACCGCTGTTTTCACATTTGGCAGAACGGATTTCGCCAGTTTAGGAATAGCCAAATCATAATTGATAGTGGGAGTGGCTGAATCGATTATCAGGAGGTCGGGCTGGAAATCGGCGAGCAGCTCCTTCAGTCCTTCGCCGTCTATATTTTCGGAGGGACAGTCGTTAATCCTGACCTCGAATCCCGCTTCCCTCAACACCGCGCCGATGGTGCACAGCGACAATGGCGGCCAGACCGTGGTCCATACCCCTTCCTTCTGCATACAGCGTCCTTCGCGGGTGAAAGGGGTCCCTTCGGGCGAAGGGGGATTTATGAGGTGGATTTTCATTTATCGGATTCTTTTGTGCTTCAATAATTCTTCGGTTTCAAATCTAAAATACCAGCAAGTCAAATTGTCTGTAAACATCCATTCACCCTTATTTTCTCCCGGATGAATGGCGTTTAGTCTTTTCATCCTTTGGAGGAAATTATTTAATTTTGATTTTTCTTCTTCGCTTAATTCATTTAATATCTCTTTTCTACTGAATGAAAGAAGAAAAAGTGGTTTGTCACTTAGAATGTTAAGCAAAATTCTTAAGATTGAGCGATATTCATCAGTAGTAATTACTTTCTGTAAGGGACCAAAATATTTTCTGCCCAACTCGTGTATGGCTACAACTGTGCCATTTAGTGCATCGTCATTGTTAATTGTCTCGCCTTTCATAACCCAAAATACATTGTTCCCAATCTCATGCATTATCCTTGGCAGCCCCGCAGACATTTTCACCATTAGTTCTAAAGCAACTTCTTCAATTTCCATCCCTATACTAATAAAGGAATTAGTGAAAAATTCTGATACTTCTTCATTAGATAATGGTTCAATATCCACCACGCTGAAAATCCGGGCGACCGATGAGTGATGCGAAATTATTTCCAACCGCCTTTGTTCAATACCACATAGAAGTAATAGTATTGGCAGTGGGGCGGAACTGGTGGCGATTTCATCTATGGTGCTTTTCATCAAATATGAAAACTTGGGATTCTTGGTGAGCCCATTTAAATCATCTAAAATTAATACAATCCCTTTATAATCCTCAGATAAATTTCCATATATCTGTCTAAGTAAGGAGGTAAAGCTGCCTGTGAAATCGACAGCGTCTTTTCTCAGCTCTTCGATGTTAATTTTAATCGAAAAAAGACTTATTTCTTTAACATATCTACCAATGAAGTCTTTAAACCTAACCCGCACGAGCCGGAACCAAATACGAAAATCGAAAACCGAAATCCGAAACAAATACAAAATTCAAAACTCAACACTCAACACTAATGAGACAGATA
>JABMRZ010000539.1 GCA_013202315.1 Candidatus Tariuqbacter arcticus
GTGGGGGGAGCGGGAATGACAGCCCCCTAAACCCTAAACCCTAAACTCTATTTTCAGAGTAAATGGACTAAGCTGAATATTCTAAACCTTGCTCTTGTGGCTGTCATACGCCTTAATTATATCGGACACAAGTCGATGACGCACCACATCGCTTGAATCAAGATATACAAACTCCACACCATTAATGCCTCGCAGGATTTCCTGCACCTTGAGCAGTCCGGAAGCCTCCGGATCCTCCAGATCGACTTGAGTCAAATCACCGGTTACAACCGCCCGCGAATGCGCGCCCAAACGGGTCAGAAACATCTTCATCTGCATAGCGGTAGTGTTCTGTGCTTCGTCAAGAATGGCGATGGAATAATCCAAAGTCCTGCCCCGCATATAAGCCAAAGGCGCTATTTCTATTGTGGACTGGTCGATGAGTTTCTTCGCCCTCTCACCGGGAAGCATAAAAAGAAGCGCATCATAAAGAGGCTTGAAATAAGGATCAACTTTCTCCTTGATATCACCGGGGAGAAAACCCAGTTTCTCCCCCGCTTCAACTACCGGCTTCACCAGCACAATTTTATTGACCACCCCCCGCTCAAACAGGGAAACCGCCCACGCCACCGCCAGAAAGGTCTTCCCCGTTCCCGCAGGTCCGATGGAAAACACCAGCTCATTGTTCTCCAAAGCGCGGATATAATTCGCCTGATTACGGGTTCGAGTCTTGACAACGATATGAGGACTATCCAGCGCCACCAGACTGGAATGGTCGATCTGAACTTCATCGTTTTCCACACGATGAAGCCTGAGAACAGTTTCCAGGTCTCGTTGATCTATGTATTCTTTATCCCGGCACAGACCCGCCAACTCCATTATCACCTCCACCAAGTAGTCGGCTCCCTTCTCTACCAATACCGAAGCTTCCTTGGCGATGATGGTGATGTTGAAATGGCTCTCCAAAAATCGCAAATGACAATCGTTAGCCCCTAAAAAAACGGGCATCAAACTCCGCGAAAGTGGTATCTCAATCCAATTATCCACTATGCGGAAACTGGAATCCCGCGGTAAAGTATCCCCCAAAATATCGTCAACCTCCGGTGCTGAAAGTGAAAATTGAAAAGCTCCCGTATTCCCGGAAGAACCGAGCCTGCGGGAGCCGCTACAATGTCTCTAATTATCCATAATATGTTCTAATTGAAAATAGCAGGTTCGCAAGTCCGCGAGCCGGGAATTTCCATTACTGCCGACTATCGGCGGATTATAGATGACAAACCGCCTGCCGGTGGAAAACCACTTGTTATAATCCAAAGCGCCCATCAGCCGGATTAAGCGAGCCTAATGCCTGAATCCTATTTCCCCGGAATTATTAATATCTGCTCGGGATAGATGATATTCGGATCTTCAATCTGGTTCTTATTGGCTTCGTAAAGCTTCGTCCAAGCGAAAGGATCCCCGAACACATCGCCGTATGACGCTATCTTGGATAAATTATCACCCTTGACAACTAACCTTTGATTCCTATCCAGTTCGACGATGATCTTCAAGATTTGATCGGGATATATTATATTGGGATCCTTGATGGATTCCGCATTGGCGCTCCATATACGAGGCCATTTATATGAATCACCGTATATATCAGGCAAACCGGCGATTTTCCAAAGATAATCCCCCCGCTTAACCGCATAAGTCTTAACCGGTTGTACCTTGGGCAGCCTATCATTCAAATACTCAATTCCGCCTTCGAGTTTTGTCAACGGAGTTACATTCTCATGCAGCATTGAAATACTGTTTTGTCGAAGCTCAGACAGTTTGTTCGCAACCTCTTCCAATTCATCTCTATGCTGGTAAAGCATCTCAGGGGTCAGATTGCGAAGCGCTGCAATTTGGTTGGATAACGACTCCCTTTCGCGGTTATAATTCGCCACATCCGCTTCCCACACTTCCAACATCTGCAGAATTTCCTGCTGAATGCTGTTAATCTCCTCCTCCGTGATTCTGTATCTCTCTTTGAGCTCCTCTATCATAGCCTTTTCAAAAGCAATAGCAACCTGTGCGGTGGAATCCCTGTCTTCAAACTGCTGGAGTAATACTTCATACTCTTTTATCGTCATTCGCTCTTCCTTCTCTTGGGAAAAGAGGGCGGAAGATAGAATCAAAGACAAGATTAAAGCTGTGATGATATATGGTAAATTTTTTCTCATTTTATACTCCTTTTTAAGTTTCATTTGCCAAGCTGTTTGGCGATATCGTTCCGTTCAGCCTTCTTCTCGGAGAGTTCTTGCTCCTTATCGGCGATTTTTCGCTCCCACTCTGATCGCTCGGTTCGTACATTCTCCAATTCAAGTTCAGAAGCCTCAACCGATAATCTTACCTTTTCTAATCTGTCCAAGTGCTCCTTCTTAACTTTTGGAACGCAGCCAATACCAAGCAGCCCAATTAAAAAGAGCACTCCCAACATCAGGGTTAAATGCTTGCGCATCATACCTCCGTTTTGTTCTTATTATTTGAATTTTACTTCGATTTTCTTAAAACACGGCTCTATCAAGCCTTAACCGCCTTAAAATAATAAATATTTGTCAGATTGTCAAGTATTATTTTCACATTTCAATCACGCTTGAGATTGGAAATCCTTAAAACTCACCATCATCTTGCCATTCTCAGACTTGACTGCTCAATGGAATATAAGCGCTTACTGCGCCCACATCGACAAAAAATTGTCGATATGAATAATATAAAATTAGTGTAAAAGTATGAAAGTGTGAAAGTGTGAAAGAAAAAACATTCGCGGTAGTAATTAAAGAACCAATGACCAATGACAAAATCAACTGCCCCGCAGGGGCCTCTTCTTCCGGGCGTAGTCCCGGACGAGGCGTAGATTCTTACGCCTTCAATGTAGGAGTCCATCTCTTACATTTATACTAATTATTTGTAATTCATTATAGATGCAAAATTCTTTTTTAAAACACGCGAATTGAGACATTCGGTTCTCGGTTTTCGGTTCTCAAATCACAAATCACATATCAAATTTCAAATATCTTTGGCTAGTTTTAATGTAGATTTAAGGCGGTTGATTTCCGATTGATTGAAAAAATTAGCGAAATACAGCATAATCGGAACTATCAATATAAGCAGGAATCTCACCCAAATATATGGAGTGAAAGCGAAATATATCGCCATCACAATCGCCCAGATTATTGAAAACTTCAGTATCCTTCCCCATTCATAGGGGATGGGATAGTGGCGGTTGATCAGCGTGTACAGCAGCCACGCCATCAAGATGAAGGAGCCGAGGGTAGTCCAGGCGGCGCCCATCATACCGAAGCGGGGGATGACGAGTATGTTGGCGCTCAAATTGAAAACAGCGCCAGCGCCGATGATTACCGGGATTAATTTGGTCTTTTTCTTGATGTATATCCCCACGGTGAAGTTGGCGTATAGTCCGTCGAAGAAATGCGCCAGCAGGATGACGGGGAAGACCGCCATACCTTGCCAGTAGCCTGGGTCGAGGATGGCGATTTTTATCAAAGGTAGTTTCATCATCAGCAAATCGGCGGCGAACATCACAAATAACATAAAGAGGAATCCGGTGGCGAGAAAGAAATAGGTGAAAATGCGGGCGAAGGTCTTTTCCGCGCCTTCGTTCTTGGCTTCGGACAGGAAGAACGGCTGCCAGGCGAAGCGGAAAGCTGTGGTGATTATCGCCATGAACATTCCCATCTTATAGCCGGCGCTGTATAGTCCGGCTTCTTCCAAGCCATTGATACAGGTTAATTCGATGATTTTTCGGTCGCTGAATTCAATAATATAGAGGAAAAGCATAGCGGGGACATTGGGCAGTCCGAAGCGCCATAATTCTTTGAGGGTGGATAGTCTGATTTTCAGGGCGAGATAAGGCAACAGGAATGGGAGCAGTATGAGTAGCTGCGCCGCCGCTGAAATCAGGTTGGCGTATAGCGCGCCGGTCAAGCCCATATGGAACATACCGACCAGGACGATATTTCCCGCGATGTTGATGACCACATTGGATAGTTTGATGACCGCGAAAAGCGTCGCTTTTTTCTCCCCTCGCAGGCGGAATAGCGGGATGACCGAAAGTGTATCGAGCAAGAGGATTCCGCTGGCGATGCGCACCCAGAGAGAAGCTTTTACCGGGGGTGAATCAAACATTATGGAAATGACCGATGCCGGGAAATTGTAGAAATACAGGGTCAGAAGCAGGGCGATTGCGCCGGTGGCGAGGAAGCAGTTGGATAGAATGCGCTTCTTGGTTTCATCGGGTTCGGCGACATAGAATCGGAGGAAGGCGATGTCCAGCCCGCCGATATAGATGATTTGCATCACCGCGATGAACATATACACCAGCACCAGCGCGCCGTATTCCTCCGGGGGCATCAAATGGCTGTAAAAAGGGAGTAGCAGGAAAGCCAGAAACCGGCTCAACACATAGCCGAGACCGTATATTAGCGATTGTTGGGAGAGAGATTTGATTTTGTCGAACAGCATATTGGTAAGATACATATGTATAATTTACGAAGCAATATTAGTTTGACTCCCTAATCGTATTTTCGTTCCATAAATCATTAAGAGAGAAAGTTGGAAAGTTCTGACGCTGGTTTGATTTGATGTGAAGGTTTGATATTGAAGTTAGGTAGTCTATGCCTCGTCCGGGACTTCGCCCGGTAGAGGCGGCCCCTGCGAGACATTTGATTTTCGGTTACTTAGTTTGCTCAGCAAACCAGGATTTCATACTGATTTACTGATGGTGTTTGTAAGATAATTCACAACAGATGAAGCAGGTTGAGTAGGGAACGCA
>JABMRZ010000048.1 GCA_013202315.1 Candidatus Tariuqbacter arcticus
AAAGTCCATCTATAGTGATTCTTGAAAATTTTGTCCTATTATCATCTGTAGGGGTTTGATTAACCAAACCCCTACCAATCAAATACTTAGGAATATTATTTAAATGTAGATAAGATAAGACATTATTTTTGAGAATGGCTATAACTAACAACTAACAACCTCCTATTTCAATAATATCATCCGCTTAGCGCTGGCATAATCTCCAACCTTCAATTGATAATAATAAGTCCCCGCCGCGACCGGAATCCCGGAATCAGATTTGCCATCCCATATCACTTCATAATCCCCCGGATTGACGAACCCGTCGACCAAAGATCGAATTCCCTGCCCCAAATTATTATAAATCTTTATGCTGGTATGCGCCGGCATTTGAACATTGTAGCTGATGGTGGTAGCTGGATTGAAGGGATTGGGAAAATTCTGCCCCAGTGAACTGTTAGATGGAATAACATTCGGATTATCGTCCACCCCGGTAAGAACAACTATGAACTCCTCGAAATTCCACCATCCTCCGGTCTGACTATTCTCCAAGCTTGCGATTAAGGTGGTGCTGTCATGATAAATCTCAATGCTCAGAGTATTATACATTCCCTTCATTGTGCTGATATGAAGTTCATTTTCTAAAGCCGATATTGAATAATCGACCTCAAAATCGTTGAAACTGGGAGCTGCGCTGGTGCATATCAACCTGCCGTGACCGATGTAGAGTTCCTGTATTGGTTGAGTGTTGGTCAATACGACAGGTACTCTGGGGAGCTGCTCAACAATACTGGCGTTAAAACAGACCATAAACCAATCGGTATCGGCTTCAATGTGAATTTGATACTCTTCGCCAACCACAAGATTAGCGGCTGAGATTACCAAGACTGAAATTAGGATAGATTTCCACATTTTTTCCTCCTTTTATTTTGGGAATTTATGCTGAATTTAGGCGTTTGTTCCGAAAAAGCGGGACGAAAGCTTTTCCCATCACCCTTGACCTCGCTGTCACTACCTTTCAGGCAGGAACCGGAAATCCTTGTCGGTCATAGCGGCGGGGTTGAAATAGGGAAAGGTCTTCAGGATATTTTCTGCCACATCATCACGGTTGAATTCCCAAATTCTACCATCCGCGTATTTTACCTTCACCACGAAAACATACCCATACCCGAACATGAAAGATTCATCGTAATCGTTGTACCAGGTCCCCTTTTTGCTCATTCCGGGCATCAATTCCTCGGTCGAAATCGCCCCCGCCCGGTTCTGAAATCCGTTGAATACATCGTAACTGATTATGCCGAACTGAACGGCTTCCACTATCTCAGCCTTACTTAAGTTCTTGTAGCGGATTTGGTGAACCACTGCGCCGCAACTCTTCGCTTCCAAAACCTTGAAATCCGTTTCATACTTCTCAATTCTAATGGGAGAACTTCGCTGAGATACTATTTCCAATTTAATCTGAGCAGCCAATAATTCGGAGGAAGATAGGAACAAAACTAATATAAATACGATTAAAGCATTAAAACAAACTTGCTTGGTATTCATAATCACCTCGGTTTATCATGATTGATTTTTTAAGGGAATATATTATTTAATATATCAATTTTATTCTTGAAAATCAATATCTACAGGCGTTTTTGGGATTAATGATACTTAGCGAAAAAAAATGAAAAAAAACTTGACATTTATCATCTGAATTTGTATATTATACAGAGAATTCAGAATTAACTTAAAATATGGAGATAATATATATGGCTGAATATACTGAACATTGTTCCATTGAGGATACCTGTTCCGGTGGTTCTTTCTGCAAGATTGAATCGATTGTCAGCGTTGACGAGCGAGGGCAAATGGTCCTTCCAAAAGAGATTCGCTCCAAAGCGGGGATAAACACCGGCGATAAAATGGCTCTGGTAACCTGGGAGAATAAGGGGGAAATATGCTGCATCGCCTTGGTAAAGGTGGAAAGGCTGTCATCATTAGTTAAAAATGTATTGGGTCCCTTGATGAGGGGCATTGATGAGTGAAACATATTTTAGTGACAGCATAATTAAATATGCGGTCTTGTCCATTTTTGGACCAGCCTCTGTGAACCTCATACTCATTCTTGAAAGATAATACCAATATAGGGAAGGTTCTCAGACCCGCCCGACTTGAATTATCGGTGATTGTCCTTGGAATAAGAATATATTCTTAAACGAAAGGAATTTGTATCATGGAAAAACACAAAATCAAAAGCGCAGTCAGAAAAGGATATGGCAAAATCGCACAACGGGAAACCTCCTGCTGCGGGCCCGCCTTAGAGTGTTGCGGATCAAACGCGGTTCAGGATATCAGTAAGAACATCGGATACAGCGAGGAGGAAATGAGATCTGTTCCAAAAGGCGCTAATCTCGGATTGGGATGCGGCAATCCGATAGCCTTGGCTTCATTGCAAGAAGGCGAGACGGTGCTTGACTTAGGTTCCGGAGCCGGTTTCGACTGCTTCCTCGCCGCGAAAAAAGTGGGAGCTAATGGACAAGTTATCGGAGTAGATATGACAGCGGAAATGATAGATAAAGCCCGTCAAATAGCCTCTCAAGACGGATATACCAATGTTGAATTCCGTCTGGGAGAAATCGAAAACCTACCCGTTCCCGACAATTCAGTCGATGTGATAATTTCAAATTGCGTCATCAACCTGTCGACCGATAAACTCAAGGTATATCGTGAAGCGTTTCGAGTGCTGAAGCCGGGTGGGAGGTTGATGGTTTCGGACATCGTGATAATTAGGGAATTGCCGGAATTCATAAAGAATTCATTCGAAGCTTATGTAGGATGTATTTCGGGAGCGATGTTGAAAGATGAATACTTGGGCTTGATCGATGAAGCGGGATTTTCTGAAGTCGGTGTTGTTGAGTCTGCGTCCTTCCCCGTCGAATACATGGTTAACGACCCTACGGTACAGGCTTTACTGAATGATTTAAATATCTCTCAGGAACAGCTTCATCAGGTGGCGGGAGTTGTGGAAAGCATCAAGGTCACTGCTTATAAACTCTCATAAGCGTGTCTTCTTCACAACCCTTGCACTACAAACCTGAAAATGACCATCATTTCTAAGTTGGCTCTCCTTCCAATTTCACTTCTCATACGACTTTGTGAACTTGGAAGGGAGTGTCAGCACTTCGTTAAGATAACACATTTAATCGAAATCATATTCATCATCACACCCCACCATCACTCCTTTGCATCTTCTCCGCCCGCTCCAGTTTCTTCATCCCCTCGAAAGATGCGTAAATCACCGGAATCAAATACAAAGTAAAAATGGTCGAAGTTATCAACCCCCCAATCGAAACTATCGCCATAGACGACCTGAATTCCCCCCCCGCGCCAATCCCCAAAGCCAACGGCGTCATCCCCAAAATCGTAGCTATATTGGTCATTAAAATAGGCCGCAGGCGAATCGGACACGCTTCCAATATCGCCGCCCGCAAACCCCTGCCCTCCTTGCGGAGACGCCCGGTATAGTCTATCAAAAGAATGCCGTTGTTGACCACAATCCCCACCAGCATCACCATCGCCATCAACGACAGCATCGATAAATTATTGCCGGTCAAAATCAGCGCCAATATAATCCCGATTAATCCCAGCGGAAGGGTCAATAAAATAACGAAAGGATTCTTATAAGACTCCAATATCGCCGCCATCAACATATAGGTTAAAATAGTGGCTAAAATCAGCGCCCGCATAAGTTCGGTGAACGATTCCGCCATCATCTCTGATTCACCTCCGAAATAAATCTTATACCCCGGCTTCAACGCCAATTCGGCGAATTTTTTCTCCAGCTCAACCTGAATCTGCCCCAAAGTAATACCGGTGATATTGGCGGAAACAATCACCATCCGCTGCTTATTCTTCCGCATAATTGTGGTGGGGCCTTCTTCATATTGCAAATCCGCCACCCGCGCCAGCGGAACAGAGCCGTCCTCGATGCTGATAAGATAATCCGCCACCTGCTGCAAAGATTCCCGGTCCCGCTGAGACAGCTTCACCCTGATGTCATATTCATCTCCCCCCTCCCGGAACTTGCTGGCGACATTGCCTTCGATCATATTGCGCAGACTCATCGCCACCTGCCCCGCCGTGATTCCCAAATCGGAAAGCTCTTCCCGCCGGGGAATGACATTCAACTCCGGCTTGCCTAATTTAAAACTGCTGCTGGCGTCGACAATTCCCGGCGTCTCGTTCATTATCGCCAAAACCTCTTCGGAAAGAAGGCTGAGCTCATCCATATCAGGACCGGTAACCTCAATCTGCAAACCGCCGCTGCCTCCCCCCCCCATCATGCTCACCGGCGCCAAAACAATCTTCGCAGCGGGAATATCCGCTAATTGCGGACGGAGGTGGTTAATAACATCATCGGTGGTGACATCCCGCAGCTCTTTATCAACTAACTGGACAACTACCACTCCCAAATTGACCCCTGCCGTCAGCGTGAATTCCCCCGCTTCGCTCTTTCCTAATGCAGTGAAAACCGACTCCACCGTCGGTTCCTTTTCGAGCGCCATTTCTATCTGTTGAAGAACACGGTCCGTCTCATCAAAAGACGAACCCGCTGGCATCTCCACCGAAACAGAGAACGAACCCTCATCGGTTGATGGGAAAAATTCCGATCCCACAAACCGCCCCAGGAATAGGGTGATAAAAAACAATCCGGCAATGGAGAAAATCACCGTCTTACGATGCGAAATCGCCCACCCCAATGTCCGCCGATACGATTCCGTTAGATTATCGTAGCCTCTGTTCCAAATGGCGACCGTCTTGGATTTTACACCTAACATCTCCATAAACGCGAAAATCCCGAATACGATTACCACTCCAGCCGTCACCCAAATGCCCATTGAATTATAAGTTATCAAAACTGCCGCCAGTGCAAGCATGGCGTAGACGCTTTTGCGAATCTTCAATGAAGCCATCATCGGAACTAATGTATAGCTGATTATCAGCGAAAAGACCGTGGCGAAGGCGACCGTCAATCCGAACTGCCGGAAAAACTGACCAGTTATACCCGACATAAAAGCGATGGGTAAAAACACCACCACATTAGTGAAAGTAGCGGCGGCGACCGCTATGGCGATTTCCGATGTCCCCGTCGAAGCCGCCTCCTTCAGGCTCTTTCCCAGATTTCGATACCGTTCTATATTCTCCAACACCACGATGGAATTCGCCACCAATATCCCCACCGATATCGCCAAACCCAGCAAAGTCATCATATTAAGCGTGAATCCCAGGAAGCGGAACAAAGTGAATGTGGATACTATGGATATAGGCATCGATACCGCCGCTATCACCGTCCCCTTCCAACTGTGTAAGAAGAGCAGCAGCACCAGCGCCGTCAACATAACCCCGATGATTAAGTTCCCGGTAACATCGTGCACCGAATCCTCGATAAACTCCGACCTGTCCCTTGCGATATCGATGTTAATGTCGGGAGGAAGCGCGCTTTCCAGGTTTTTTAGCGCCTTCCTCACATCATTCGCAACTTCAACCGTATTGGCGTCCGAACGCTTCACCAGTGAAACACCTACGCTGGCACGGTTATCGAAGCGGGCGAGTTCCCGCAATTCAGCGAAGTCGTCATATACACTCGCCACATCGGAAAGCTTAACCGGAGCCATCTCCGGAACTGCTATCTTGATATCACGAATTTCATCGACCGAGGAAAATTCACCCTGCATCCTGATGGAATATTCCTTCCGCCCCTCGACGATGTGCCCCGAAGGGACATTGAGGTTCTCACCCGCTACGGCGGCGATGATATTCATCAAGGACATACCCCTGGCGTTGAGGGCGTTTCTATCAGCTTCTATCCGTATCTCACGCTCCTTCCCGCCGATTAAATCGATGCTCGCCAAGCCCTGAATCTTGCCCAATTCCGGCTTGATGATGTCTTCGCTGATTTTATAAACTTCCTCCAGCGGACGCTTACTGGAAACCGCCAAATCCATTATGGAAATGGCGTTTATATCGAACTTGGAAATCGCCGGCGCTTCGATGTCTTTCGGCAGTTCATACCGTATAGCGTCCACCTTCTCTTTTACATCGATCCCGGCGATATCGACATCCACATCCAATTGAAATTCTATGAATACAAATGACACACCTTCTTGCGATACCGAAGTGATATTCTTCACCCCGTTGATGGAACCGACTTCCTCTTCGATAGGCTTGGTTATCAAGGTCTCAACCTCTTCAGGTCCAGCCCCGGGATAAATCGTCATCACGCTGACGAAGGGAAATTCTATCTGGGGAAACATATCGATACCCAATTCGAGCAGGGAAAACAGACCTATCACCACAAACGCCATAATCACCATCGTCATCATCACCGGCCGCTTTATGGAAATATCAGGAAGAATCATCGCATCTTATCCGATTAATTGTTAATTTCAAACTTGTAGGGTGGGTTCTTAACCCACCATTTACCGTTCACCGTTCACCGCTCACCGTCAATTTCACACCTTCCTAAACAATACCCCGAGAAACTGCCCCCGGCTTAAAACCCGTTCAGGATAAAATCTGCGCAGCAGGAACAACAGCAGTTTCCAATGAATTCCCGTCCTTTTCATCAAATATGAAGTTTCCATTCTCACCAGTTTCATCCCGTTCAACTTATTCTTCCGAAAGTATGTTGAGGAAAAAGTATGGAGATGTCCGTCGAGGAAGAATTCTTCATCGCAATGCGGGCATACTATCTTAGTGATTTTGTCCCGGTTAGGCACGGTGATAAGCAGGTATTTCTTCGCCACCCGCGCCATCTCTTTCAATCCCGCTTCAGCATCAGGCAAATGTTCCACCGTTTCGGTTGCGGTCACCAAATCGAAGCTGTCATTTTTAAACGGGAGCTTTTCCGCATCCCCGTTCACTAATAAACCGGTGGCGGCAGTTTTACCGGTCCGCTTCAACCTCCCCACCGAAATATCCAATCCCGCCGCAGATTCCGCCCCCGCCTGTTTCAATTTTGACAGCAGTATTCCATCGCCGCATCCTACATCCAGTGCCGTCGAAAACTCGATATAGCGTAGAAGCCTGTCCACCAGCTTCATCCGCCACATAACGCCTGCGTCGGTTTCGGGAGTGAATTCCTTGAAAGTCGATTCCGATTCGTAAAATTTCTTCCAATCGATCATTGCAGCTTGTCAATTATAGTGATTTTCATAAAGAATTTCCTATTAAGCAGCTGTCATTCCCGCGAAAGCGGGAATCGATCTTTTTGAAAAACAAGGA
>JABMRZ010000049.1 GCA_013202315.1 Candidatus Tariuqbacter arcticus
GCACAGGGGAATACATAGGGAACGCAGATCTGCGTTCCCTATGTATTCCCCTGTGCTGCCGACTCTCCGCACTTGACGCCAATATATATTGTTTGAGTAATGCTGTTGACTACGGAGAGTCGACAGCACAAAGTTCACCGTTTAACCAGCTCTTAACTCACTGGAAATTCTAATCCACCTACCAATTACCGACTACCGACTACCGACTACCGACTACCAACTACCGTTCACCGTTCACCGCTTACCGTTCACCGCTTCCCCCGGCGCCAATACCGAATAAACCGTCGGTATAACCAACAAGGTCAAGAATGTGGACGAAATCAATCCCGCAATCACCGTAATCGCCATCGGCGTGCGGATTTCTGCCCCTTCGCCCAATCCCAACGCCATCGGCAAAAGCCCCAACACCGTTGTAGCGGTAGTCATCAATATCGGCCGCAGTCTGATTCCGCCGGCCTTCACAATCGCTTCCCGCTTCGACAAACCCCGCGCCCGAAGCCGATTGATATAATCCACTAACACAATCGCATTATTGACCACTATCCCCGCTAACATAATCATCCCCAAAAACACCACCACCGAAAACGGGATATTCAAAGTGTATAATACGATGAAAACCCCGATCAAAGCCAGCGGTATCGAAAACATTATCACCAGCGGATGCAGCAGCGATTCAAACTGAGAAGCCATCACGATATACACTAAAAACACCGCCAGGCACAATGCGAAAATCAAGCTGTTCAACGAAGTTTCCATCTCCCGGTTCTGTCCGCTGATATTGAATGAAAAATCCGCCGGCAAGGTCATCGAAGCCAGCGCTTCATATATATCCTCGGACACCGATCCCAAATCACGCCCTTCAACATTGGCGGTTATCAAAGCCGAACGCTGACCGTTTATCCGCCTGATTTCCGAAGGACCTTCATCCAATTTTATCTCCGCCACGCTCGACAAGAAAATGGGAATTTCACCTTCAGGGTTCACCACAATGCGGGAAATATCCTGTAAAGACGCCCGGTCATCCTCATCCAGCCGCACCCGTATATCTATCTTCCGGTCGGCGTGATGAAATTGAGTGTTGACCTCGCCCTGAACCTTGTTCCGAACAATAGTCGCCACCTGAAAAATATTCAACCCCAACATCGCCAGCCGTTCGCGGTTATACTTCAACTGAACTTCCGGATTACCCCGGCGGATATTCGACCGCACATCGCGGATTCCGCCTACCCCCTCCATCCGCTTAACCGCTTCATCCGCCGCCATCCGAAGTTCATCCAAATTATATCCCTGAATTTCAACCTCCACCGGCGTCTTGAAAGTGAACAACACCGGCCGGGTTACATTGGGGTATAAATCAGGTATATGGGTGATTTTACGCCTCAGCCGTTCGATGAAAGCCTCTTCCCGATCCGCCAAATCCCCCCCCGGCGTCAACAAAACGGTCACCCGCCCGAAATTCTCACCCTCTTCAGATGACCTTATCGAGGTCTTCTCCGCCCCATATACCGCCGAAACCATCCGCGATCCAGGTAAAAGTGCCGCCATCCGCTCCACCGTGTCGATGCGGGCGGCGGTGCTTTCAATCGGCGTCCCCACCGGTAAAGTGAATTCCAAATTGAATTCACCCTGATGAACCTGCGGTATCAATTCACGACCGATATTCGGCACCATCACAAAATAGCAGAAAGCGAACATAGCGAATGAAACACCCAAAACCGACCACTTATTGTCCAACGCCCCGTTCAACAATCGAGGGTAATAACTGTTCAGCCACCCGAATGCCTTATTAAAACTATATATCAACGGCTTCATCAGCCATTTTAAAACGAATCCAATCACTTTCATCAATAGCTTGATAGTGAATATCACCAAACCCGATATGATTAATATAACCTTCCCAGTAAGATTCAGCGCCAATTCCAAAATCAATCTGAACAATAAATAGAAAACAGCGATTGGCAGGAAAAATATGTTCTTCATCCATTTCCAAGCCAACTTCCCCCGGCGGACTACTGTCCAAACACCCCGTAAACTCTTCCGGAAGTTCCTCCAAAAGCTGAACCTCAGCAAATCCTTCAACTTCAGCCTCTGCATCGAGCTGTACTTTCCCCTGAAATCCCGCGAAGCCAGCATCGGAATCATAAACACCGCCACCGCCAGCGACGCCAACAGCGAAAACACCACCGTCAGCGCCAAATCGCCGAATATCTGCCCCGCAACCCCCTTCACAAATACGATGGGAAAAAATACCGCAATTGTAGTCAAAGTTGAAGCCGCCACCGCTGAACGCACCTCCTTCGTCCCCCGAACCGCCGCATCAATCAAATCGTCCCCCTCCTCCCGGCAGCGGAATATCGATTCCAATACTACAATCGAATTGTCCACCAGCATCCCCACCCCCAGCGCCAATCCGCCCAACGACATAATATTGACCGTAACCTGGAAAAGCTGCATCGGCGCGAAAGTGGCGATGATCGATATCGGAATCGCCACCCCCACAATTAAAGTAGAAACTACATTCCTGAGGAAGAAGAACAGGATGAATATCGCCAACACCCCGCCTAAAATAGCCGTGTTGCGCACTTCCGCGATGGACTTCTGAATGAATATCGACTGGTCCGACAGCACATCCGCCTTTATATCTTTGGGCAAATCATATACCAGGAAATCGGTCATTTCCTGATGCCTCATCATAGTTCCGCCGCCTCCGCCTCTCCTGCCTCTTTTCCCGCCTTTTTTCTTGCGTTTAATATCGACTTGCTCTTTCCGTTCGACGCCTTTCTTCAATCCGGCGGCATACGCTTGTTGTTGAGGGCTGCCGAAAATCGCCTCCTGCACAACTTCAGCCACCGCCACCAAATTGGCGTCCGCTTCCTTGTATATCTCGATTTCCGCCGATAATTCCCCGTTGACCCGGCTGATTACTTCCAATTCCTTAGGGACTTTCCGCACTTCCCCAATATCACGCAAATAAATCTCCACCCCATTACGGTTCGCCACCGCGATATCGCCGATTTCCTCCACCGTAGCGAATTGATTCAATGTGCGCACCACATATTCGGTGTCGCCTTCTTTCAGGTTCCCCCCGGCGATGTTGATATTCTCGCTGGATAATCGGCGGTTGACTTCCTCGATGGTCAAATTCAGTCTGTCCAGCGGCCCCTGGTCGACCTCGACTAAAATCTCATCTTCATACCCGCCCTTGACCTTGACCGCCGCCACTCCGGGCGTCTGTTCCAATTTCCGCTTGAATTCATCTTCAGCGATTCTGCGCAGGAAGAACAAATTATCACCCCCATAAATTCCCAACCGCAGGATTGGGTCGAGCGTCGGATCATATCGCAGGATGATGGGGCGGTCGGCTTCCTCCGGCAAAAACACCTGGTCTATCTTTTCGCGGATGTCCTGGGTGGCGATATTCATATCGGTGTCCCATTCGTATTCGATGATGATATCGGACATCCCGCTCCGAGAAATCGAACTGATGGAGACCAGATTATTCACCACTCCCAGCGCCTCTTCCAGCGGGCGCGAAATCGCCAATTCCACCTCTTCCGGCGCATTGCCCGGATATTCCGTCCGCACCGTCAATGTGGGATAAGTGATGTCCGGCATCAAATTCAACGACAGCCGTTGGTAAGACACATACCCGAACACCACCACCGCCACCGCCACCATCAAAACCGCCACCGGCCGCCTGACCGGCAGGCTCAAACCCGAACTTTCAGCCATATCAGCTACCCGCTTTGGAGATATTTGATATTTGATATTTGATATTAGATATTAGATATTTGATATTAGATATAAGGTAACATTTTGGCTCTATGAAGATGGCGGAATTGATCCCGACTCCATTCGGGACGCCTCCTCATAAGTAATAGTACAATTATAGAATCGGGTTCTTCTCAACCCCAACAATCCGCTTCGTTGGATGGAGAACCCACAAATCTGTGTGCTTTTTTAAAAAGCCAAAGTGATACCTAATATCTAATTATACGGGTTATCTCTTATCTTTTATATCAAATATCAAATATCAAATATCTAATATCTTAAGCTTGTTTGCGAATATCGTCCATATCGATTATCTTCACCTTGACACTGTCTTTCAACCCGGTCTGCCCCACGATTACGATGACATCCCCCGGCTGAATCAAATCCAGCACTTCGATGAAGCGATTATCATCGAACCCAGCCCTGACCGGCGTCTTCAAAGCCAGTGTATCCTTCACCACATAGATATAGGGCAAATCGTTCTCATATATCAAAGCCTGCTTGGAAACTAACACCACATCGTTATGCACATCGGTTACAATGCGAACATTAACGAACATCCCCGGCTTCAAAATCTCTTCATCATCGTGCACCCCGATAGTCACCCTGAAAGTCCCGGAACCCGCATCCACCACCGGCGAAATCCGCTTGATCCGGGCGGCGAACGACTTCTCCGGATAGACATCGGAAGTCACCGTCGTTTGTTTATCCTTGGTGATATGCGGCAGTTCCGCTTCGGGAATATGCACCTCGGCAATCATATCGGTCGGATTCACCAAACTATACACCTGAGTGGACATATTGACCAAATCGCCCCGGTTGACCATCCTAACAGCGATGTAGCCGGATATGGGCGCCAATAACCGCGTCCGCCGCAAAGCCAACTCAGCCCTTTCGAAAGCTATCCGGGCGCGGTCCAAACCAAATTTCGCCCGATCGAAATCGCCCGCCGAAATGAGATTCTGATTCCTAAGCTCCAAAGCGCGGTCATATTCCACCTGCTTCTCCCGATAATCGAGGTGGGCGGCGTCCCGATCCAGGTTTTTTTCCTCGTCATCCAAAATCATCAAGGTATCCCCTTCAGCCACCCTGTCGCCTTCTTCGACCAGGATAGCTCGCACGATACCCCCAACTTCAGGGAAAACCGCCACCTGTTCCTCGGTCTTAAGGCTGGCGGACAACAGCAGATATTTCAAAATATCTCCCTTCACCGCTTCGCTCACCTCGACGGGAATGAGTTCCAGTGCGATATCATCTTCGTTATGTTCACCCTGGGATTTTTCCGCTAGAGTGGAATCATCGGAAGCGGAATCCGCTTCAGCCACTGCGCCGCTGTCCGATGGCGATTGTTCACTGCTGTCAGCGCTCCCACTTCCACATCCATTCAGCGCAATAAAACCCGCCAGCGTTAAAATGAAAACACACATTCTAAAATCGATCTTCATAAGAAATAATCCGGTTTAGTTTAATCCTGAAAATAACGGTGTCGCAACCTCGCGAGCCGTAATTTTCATCTTTAGGTTGTGGATGGCTCGCGAATTAAGCCATCCATGATGGTTTTCTTTTTTTTGAGAGCGTTGAAAAATGGGTATAGTCCTTCTGAACGAAGTGAAGAATCTCTTGTGTTTTAGCCACTCACGATTTACTTGAGACTCCTCACATTCGTTCAGGGTGGCTACTTATCTTATTATAATTATTATGCTTACTCATTTATGTTGGTCAACACTCTCTTATAAATAATATTCATCCAAAACTATAAACATTAGACCCTTTTCACCGCTTAAAAGTTGCAAATAATATTTGTTATTTGTATTATTAACTGAATAGTGGTGTACAAATGACGAAAAAGGCGGCTTTTAACAAATATTTTTCAGAAAAAAAGTGAAAATTGTTGACATTATTAGAAAAATTGCTTAAATTGAAATTAGTGATGCAATTATGTTCACTTAAATAAATAATGAAATTTTTCTCAAGGAGGAGAAAATCATGACTTACGAAGCAAAAGCTGTAGCGAATTATTTCCTTGATTTGGCCTGGTCCAAAAAGGAAGAGATTTCGCCTATGAAAATGCAAAAACTAATCTATTATGCTCACGGCTGGCACTTAGCGATTTATGATAAACCTTTATTAAATGAGCTTATAGAGGCTTGGCGTTATGGTCCAGTCATTCCTTCAGTCTATCATGAGTTCAAAGAATTTGGAAATGAACAAATTACGAAATATGCGACTGATTTTGATATTGAAAACTTTTCATTTAACCCCCCCCATTTACCAGAAGACGCTAAGATCATTCCACTTCTTAAAAAAATTTGGGAGATTTATGGAAAATTTAAAGCTATCAAGTTATCAAATATGACACATCAACCAGGTACACCTTGGGCAGAAACATGGGGGAATGATGGCGTGCCCGAAAATACAAATATAGAAGACAAGCTAATAAAAAAATATTTTGTATCTCTTGCTAGAAGGAAGAAGAATGGTTAAAGAACATAGAGAACAAAATATTCGTCTTGAGGATATTGATGCATCAGATTCAAATGTACCAGATAATCCTGATGATAAAACCGACATAGAGTATAAAGATTTTTTAAACAAGAGATTAGAAATCCTCAATAAAGGTTTGAGACAAGATATTGGTGAAAGACTGAAGTATAGTGGTAAAATATATATATTAATTGTCTTCTGGTTGATCGGAATATTCATTATTATATTATTGCAAGGATTTGGCTCAAAATACGAATTCTTTTCTTTGGATAATAAAGTATTACTTACTGTTATCTGCGGAACTACTATAAATATTATCGCAATTTTCCTTATTGTGGTAAATTACCTTTTTAAAAACACAAAAAAGTAAATAAGACTAAGAGGTAAAAAGAAAAAGTTATAATAGAATATCGTTATAAGCTTCAATTCTTTTTATTTGTCTTTTAGGAGAGTATATATAAACCCCCCGGGCTCCGTTCCCCGGGGGTTTATTCATTCATTGATAAACCCAGCTTATTTAAGCAAAACAACCTTCCGCCATTCGCTAAAATCCCCCCCACTGATATTCACAATATAAATCCCCGAAGCCAAATCATCCGCCTCCCACCGGATCGAATTCAATCCAGCGTTGAAAATATCCTCCGCCAACACCGCAGCTTCCCGCCCCAATAAATTATAAACCGCAACCTTCAACCTCGCATCACGAGGAAGCCGGAAGCGAATTTCAGTCGTATTATTGAAAGGATTAGGGAAAACCCCCTTAAAAATGAATTCCGCCGGCAATTCTCCAACGGTGGGATTTTGAACCCCAGCGGGAATCTCCGCCCATTGAAACGCTTCTATCAAAAATTCAGACCGAGTAGTAGTATTAGACAGACCGCTCACCGCTTCCAACCCGAACGCGAGAAATATCAAATGCGCATCGGTCGATGGATCTACATAACTTATCCCCCCCACTTCACCATTGGGATAAATGAACAATTCCTCGGCTATCCCCTGTGGAATCACCGATGACGGCGATGTCTGATTGAAAGCCCCGGTGCCCCCGATTATCATCAAATCCATATCCGCGCTGATGGGATTCTCCGGAACACCCTCTAAGGTAACCAGATTCACATTATTCGTATTGGGTGCGCAATGCAGATAATCGGAGAAGAAAGCGCTGGAACCGATATCCTCATTGATATTCTGACCGGTGAGTATCAAAATTCCCCCCGTATCGAGGAACAATTCCAAAAAGCTCATATCGATATAGGTCAAGGTATTGGACGCGTCATCGCCGGTCATCCAGATTATAGCCTCATACAGCATAGTTTCATCTTCCGGCGCGCCCAACTCTTCCACATCCCATACTTCAAACTGCGCCCCGATTTCACTCAGCGATGAAACGATGAAATCTTCATAATCCTCCCCCAAATCATCGTCCACCAGCAAAACCGGCGGACGCCCGATGAACAGCGAAAAGCATATATCCTGCGAAAATCCGCCCGCCCCGGTGAAATGCACATCCAAAGGCAAAGAATCCCCCTCAACCGCATCCGGCAAAATCAAAAGTTGGAACGGACTCGATTGATTGCTCCCGCTCTGCTGTGATGGCAAATCGCCGAATACTCCGGTCGGGTCGATGATATCGGCGTAGCCTGAAGTTGTCGACAGGAAGCCGATTAAATCCTCGGCGTCCCCCCAGATATTCCGTACCGTAATCCAAATGTCGATAGTCTCCCCTGGATCGGCGCGCCCGTCACCATTCCCCGCCGAATCATCTATATCCAAGTCTTCAAACAACAATCTTGGCTGCGAATATATCACATCCAAATTGGCATACATAGTGTCAGCTTCATCGGAAATGTCCCAAACCGCCACCTGCGTGGACTGATTATAATAAGTGAGGCTGCTGGGATAAGTATATTCATCGAACCAATGATTATCGGATGCGCCGGGGAAAAGGTCGCCGGCGTCCCCGGAATTCGTGCCGTAATAAAGATTATCCAGCCCGTCAGCTTCCTCCAAATCGACCAGGGGGTGGTCTTCATTCGACTGTTCGGCGGTTTGGTCTATATGCCAAATCATCAGCCCTTCCCCCCGCAAATGAACATCGGAACCGTAGCGCTGGCGGTTTTCGATTATGAAATACTCGTTCCCATAGAAACCGTTCGTCCACAGCTTGTAAGCCTCCCCGGTAGTTTCGATGGGTGTAATCGGCTGATCGTGAAGGAAATCCGTAACTTCCACCGGGTCGATCCAACCCAACTGATAACGCGACCAGGCTATCATATGCGCCGGTTCGGCGGGTGTATTCCAACTGCCGCCGCTCATCAAACCCCATACTCCAATCCCTTCCGAAGAATAATCGGTATCATAAAGGTCGGGCAGCCCCAGCGCATGACCGAATTCGTGGCAAAACACCCCAATCTCAATCATCCCCCCAAAATAATTGACCGCCGGTTGAATAATGTAAGGACCGATTAGAATATTCCCCCCGCTGGCGCTGGGATCGTTGGTGACATAATAATTCCCATTGAGCAGGTAATAAAGACTGTATGAATGCGACCAGATATTATTCGCCCCCGTTTCTCCCCCAGGCCCGTCGTGAATGAAAAACATCGTATCCACGAACCCGTCATCATCCCCCGAATTGGGAACGCCGTCGGCACCGTCATTGTCATACTGACCAAAATCAACCGTAGGATCCGTCCAATTCAGAAGTTGGATCAGAAACTCATCCAAATGCGCATCGGGACCCATACCGTAATTGCTGCCGACCACATACGCTTGAGTCAAACTGGTGGTGAACCAGCCGTAAACCGTCCCATCAAGGTGAAATTGGTCGAAGGAGATTTCTTCATAGAATTCGTTCATAGTCCCCGTCGGCCAAGGCCCATCGAACAGCTCCTGCTGCATATCCCCAATCGGCCAGGCGTCCCCGCCGGAATCGGAATACTTGCCGCAGACCACCGGAAAACATCCATATACATCCGCCGGATCATCCAAACCGTATTTCACTGCATCCCGCTTCGCCTGCGCATAGCGCGCCATAGTGTATTTCAGCGCCGGTTCGGGATAATATCGTTCCGGATGTTCCTGCATTATGTCAATGATATACTGCGGAACTTGAACTCCCGGCTTGGCAGGCGCAATCGCCTCCGCGGAATGATAAAAAACGAAAATCAGCAATAAATACACAGATAGCTTTATCCTGAAAATAACTGAAACGCAAGTCCGCGAGCCGATTATTTTCATTCTAAGTTGAGAGAGGGATCGCAAAAGAGACCCTCTCATGAGGGTTTCTCGCCAATCGCCTCCATACCCGGCAAGCCCTTCCTCTGCCCCATTAGGAATAAAACTCCTCCAAAAAGCGCCCAGAAATAAAACATCATACGCATCAAAAGTGAAACAGAGCCGCCGCCGGAATATTGCAGACTACTCATAAATTCCGCTGTCACCGCCTCGCCAATACCCAAACCGCCGGGGGTTAGCGGAATCAAGCTGCTTAAAGTCATAAGAGGAACTGCGACTGATGCAATCCATATAGGGACCGAATATCCTAACGCCCTCCCTGCAAAAGTAAAAACGAAGACATTTAGTAAGGCATTGACAAGCGAAATCCCGTAAATTAAAAAAAATGAGCGGCGATTACTCCTATACAAATGAACCAGTCCATCATAGGATTGTCGAAAACGAACCGGGACAAGCTTTCTCAATATTTTGCCAATACGCCTTGATACCATAGTAACCGCCAGACAAAATATTAGCAGCATGGAAACACTGAGCAGCACCCATGAAAAAAAGGCTAATCGATTTGAATCGTCTGAGATTAAAAAATACACGGTCAGAGAAACAAACCCGACCATCAGTAGACTATGTAGTCCGATAATCCTATCCATAAGCACGGTAGATAGGGATGATAGTCTTTTCACCTTTCTGTTACTCATAAGGTAAAACCCCCGGGTCATATCCAGCCCCAGCCCGCCAGGAACGAATATCTTGAAGAAGAAACCAATCCAGGTCCAACGCAGAACTTGAACGAAACGGATATCGCTTTCCTGACTTTTCAAGACAAGATGCCACCTTATAGCGGGAATTATCAAGCATCCCAGCGACAGGGTAAACCCTGAAATCAACCAGATCCAGCGATCCGTAGCAAAGGAGGTGCGTAACCCACTAATATCAATTCGCCCCGAATGGAACAGCCATATAAATATGATGACCGTGAAGATCAATTTAAGGATGAACCACGGCCAGCGCCCAATCGAAATACGCTTTGTGTTCCCTTCAGAAATTCCAAACCAATCTGTGATTCTCGCGCCCAGTTAGCGTTACTCCATTCTATTTCGCTTAACTATAACAATTTGTGATATGCAAGTCTTTTTTACATCTTGAAGTTAGTTCGTAGAATGACTCGTTACGAAGTAAGAACTGAGATTAAACGATATAATGAATCCAGGGTAATATTCGTCTTATTTTATTTTACTGTTGGAATGGTATCTGACTAATTTTGCAGGAACTCCAATATATACTCCATCGGGTTCACAATCTTTCGAAACTACAGCGCCCGCAGCAATTACAGCTCCCTCGCCAATTGTAATGCCCGCAAGCAGTAATGAGCGAGAACCTATCACGGCATGCTGTTTGATAGTAATCCACTCCTCCTTCTTTACCTCATCGCCGCTGGGTTTTGGGTACTTTATTCTGGTTGTGGATATACCTGAACCAATCCAAACATTATCTTCAGTCCTCACCGCCTGACCGATCATGGAACATCTTTTAATGCGGACATTATTTCCTATTTGGACATAACCTGAAGTGTTGACATAATCGTCAAGTTTACAGTTATTCCCGATAACAGTCTCTGGCATAAGCTTCACATAATCCATGATGATCACATTATTGCCTATCCTCGTTTTAGGCATTATCCTAGTGTAGTTGCCCACAGACACATTATCCCCGATTTCAACATCTTCTTCGATGATTACAAAGCGACCACAGTTAAAATCTCTTCCGATTTTAACATCGTCATTGATAAAGCTAAATTTTTCAATTAGAGCTTTCTTGATATTCTGTTCCATTGTTTCCCCTTTCTTGGTTATTGAATAAACTTAAGAGTTTAGATAGATTTGTTGAGTATCTTAATCATTATAAATTTAGAACTCTCTTATCTTCTTCCGAATAGTATTGGTCAACCTTTCCAATAATCTTTGCTGGATTACCAACGGCGATTTCGCCCTCACCCACATCTTTAATCACCACTGCACCCATTCCTATAAGCGCATATCTACCAATTTGTATGAATTCGCGAATGCTAGTGTTTATGGAAACATGAGTGCCCTTTCCAATGCGAATGGTCGCTCCCGTTGCTGCGTTATTCGACATGGCGACGAAATCCTCAAGCTTTGTATCATGTCCTAAAAATATACTCCCACCAAAAAAGCAATAATTGCCAACCGTGACATCTACGGAAATATTTACATACGGACCTATGATAACTCCTTGTCCAATGGATTCCGCCATAGAGGTGATAACCGTGGGGTGGATTATGGGTGGGAACGCCTCAAGTGGTATTCCCATTTTTTCAATTCTATTAATACGCAACCGACCATATCTTAGATTATGAAGGGCACAGACTAGATAATATCCCTTTTCTGCGAAATTTGGCGCTTCCTCAGTACGACCTATCACTGGATATTTACGAAAGTTGGTACCGATCTCTACGCTGTCATTTAAATATCCCATAATTTCCCAGGTGGGACAAATCTTGTTGATATCTTCCATGATTGCGGCTGCGATTTGCCCTCCGCCAACTCCACCCATTATTGCTATTTTTTTTAGTGCTTTCATTATAGCTGCCTTAT
Organism: Candidatus Tariuqbacter arcticus; assembly: GCA_013202315.1. Taxonomy (GTDB): domain Bacteria; phylum Electryoneota; class Tariuqbacteria; order Tariuqbacterales; family Tariuqbacteraceae; genus Tariuqbacter; species Tariuqbacter arcticus. The sequence continues at coordinate 12,105 of JABMRZ010000049.1, forward strand.
TATAGCCTTTGAAAAATGAGCTGTCGGACAGAGAACAGGCTTATTTAGCCTGCTTTCCCCTGTCCTGGTAATAATCATTATAAATCCGCCGGAGCTCTCGATATTCCGGACCTTCACGGAAGAAGCCGGGACCTTTAATTCTCCTCCAGATGCGCAGCATCCTAAATAGGTCGGCAATGTTTTTCGCTGGGTTGAAAGCTTTACTCTCGCCCGATTCGCGGTCGCGCATATGAAATGGAATCTGTATGAAGCTCGCTCCACATAGGACAGCTTTTGTATAAGTTTCATAGGCGCCGAGGAAACCGCTGCGTTTTGATGCTACTCGCCTGATTAAGTCCACCGGTGCTACCTTCATGCCGGCAAGGTAAGTCACTGTTACATTGAAAAGTATGAATAAATAAAGACGCCAGAAATATGATAATAATACCCTCAACCTTCCACGCACATGCTCGTTGTTCGGAAATCCAAAAATGATGTCATACTTGCCGATGAAAGGTAGAAAGGATTCAAATGATGACATTATAAATTGGTTATCGCCTGGAACGCTCGTGTAGTAAGTCGTTTTCGATAGTTCCAAACCCTTTGATATATTTTTAAATTGCCCCACATTATGCGGATGGTGAAAAACCTCCACCACCTCATATTGTCTGACTAATTCGTCTGCAACCTCAGCCGTCCGGTCGGTGCTGCCGTCGTCCATAATCAAAATGGGCGCCGAAATATTGACCTTGCGAAAGAGTGAAATAATCTCTTCTATTGTTTCGCGGACAGCCCCCTCCTCATTATAAGCTATCACTATGAAAGTTAAATCAAGTTTCTCCGGCGCGTCGCTCATGCCATCAGCCCCCTGAGAAATTTGATCAATGAGGTTTTATACACCGGCTCCTTGTTCCCCATAATTTCCACCGCCAACGCCCCCACAGAGTTGCCTAAAAACGGCATTAATTCTAATGGAAAACCGCTTTTATAAGCCAAAGACAAAACAGAGAAAACCGCATCACCCGCCCCAACCGTATCCACCACTTTCGAGGCCAAAGCCGGCGAATGATATAGTTCACCATCGGAGAAATAGAGAGAACCTTCAGAACCTAATGTAATATTAATACTCCTGCAATTCGTGGCATCTGCCAGTTTGTAAACTAAATCGTTGATTTTCCCCAGGCGGCTCTGAAATGGTAATCTGATCTCGTTCTCATCGATGGAAAGGAAATCCACATTTCGGTATCGGGTTATGTAATTGTAACCGAAATTCGTGCTGTTGGTCTGTGCGTTCAGTGCGAAAGGAATTGACTGCGATTCAAGGAAATCGATGATTCTTGGGGTTATAAGTCCGTGTCCGAAGTCGGCTGCGATAATCAAATCCGCCCCCTTTACCGCCTCTTCCAATTTGTTCAAAACATCGTCTTCCAATTCCCCGGAAATACATTCATCATTAATCCATCCCACTTCAAAAACCTTGGTCTTCCCTTCTGCAGTGAGAAATCGACGTTTTGTCACCGTGGGAGAGCCGTTTCTTACGATGAGTTCAGCTTGAATAGAGCTGTTGAGATGTTCCCGGGCGAATGAACCATAATTGTCGCCATCCCCGATAGTGGTAATCAACCGGACATCATCCGTATATTGCGCGGCATGGTTGGCTACAGCGAGTATTCCTCCGGGATATCGCTCCTCATAAAGATATTTCATAGAAATAATCGGAGCCTTCTCAACTCTGCCCATCGGCTTGCAGTAGCAGTATTCATCGATAATGGTGTCGCCTAAGATCAATACTCTTAATGAAGAAAATCGGTCTATTAAGGCTTCGAGATCATCCGCGCTGTATTGGTTCCTTATTCCATCCACATAATTCTGAGACTCTTGCTGTAATAGCTGAAAACTACGGTTAATCAATTTAGTCGAACTGAAAACGATATCATGAGTTATATAAATTCTTCCGCCATATCTCTCGACCGCGTCAATCTCCCGCTGGATATTGCCGGTTATATCCTTGGATTTGTCCTCATAGTCAGCGCCCTTCACATAGATGTTAGGCTTCAATAGATTCAGCGTCTCTACAGCGGTCGGCCATTGATTCAGAGCGACATGATGCACCATATCTAAAGCGGCAAGCTGTTCGAGTCTCATTTGCTCCGGAAAAAGCGGACGGCTTGGCCCTTTAGCGACATACCTGTCAGGAGTCACTGTAACAATCAAGTAATCAGCTTGACGCGCAGCTTCTTTGAAATGCCTGATGTGCCCGGGATGAACTAAATCGAAGCATCCGTGGCATAAAGCCACCGTTTTACCGTTCTTCTTGTACTCTCTAATCTTTGCTGTTAGTTCCTCGATTTCGAGTATCTTCTGCATAACCCGGCTAATCTTCTTTGAAAAGTGAAATATTACTTACTTATAAATCCCTAATCTGAAAATAGAAATGCGATGAGCCCGCGATCCGTCTATTTGCATTTTTCCTTGTGCGATGGCAGCAACAGAAACTATCGAATGACGGTTCACTCCCTAATTACACCCGTTTCTCAAATCGTTCCCTGAATCCAAATGCCAAAATATGACATGCAAACATGTGTATGGTTTCCACAATACCAAAATCAGTGCTGTTAAGTATAAGTTTTATTTTCGCCGTTTTACTGATTTTGCCGCCGCCGAATCCGGTGATAGCGATAGTCGTAGCATTTATCTTGTTGGCGTAATCGATCGCCCGAACCATGTTCTCAGAATTGCCGGAAGAAGAAATCGCGATCACCACATCATTTGCATTGGCGAGATTCTTCAATTGTTCAATGAAAACATTTTCATATCCATAGTCATTGGCAAAGGCGGTAAGCATCGGTATATTGTCATTCATACTCTGTACTCTGAAACGCGGTTTATCCTTGTCCGATGCAGCTTTTCCCAGATCGCACGCGAAATGGGAAGCGATGGACGCACTCCCGCCATTACCCATAATTAGTATATGATTGCCTTCGAGATAGGCTTGCCAAATAGCGTTAGAAATGTTTTCTATGTCTTCTATTCTTAGCTCTTCAAAATCCTCTATGAATTTCTTTGAGTATTCTTTTGTGAATTCGCGGTTCATAAATCACTCTTTCAAATTTTCTGAATATATTGACTTTATATATGATGAATATGATTTCTAAAAAATTCAAAGCGCTTACTGCGCTGACATTGATGAAAAAATTGTCGATATGATTTTCTTAATGAAACCTCGCGCCCTTGGTATGAATCTAGCAAAGTCGAACTAAATTTTCCGCTAAAATTAACCATATTAAACGATTTTTTCAAGTTTCAGCGTCATAATCTGGATTTTCTTTCGTAAATCTGGCGCTTTAGGCGTCTACTGCTTTGATATTAATAAAAAAGGTTCCTCGCTGTTTTGTATGGGTAGTTTTTTCATATTCTTTGAACCGCTGATTTCCTAAAAAAGTTTATTCAGCATCATCTTGGTATTTCAACGATTCAGAATAGGCGTTTATTGCTCCTACATCAACAAAAAATTGTCGATATCGCCAGGTTTTTCAGAATTATTACTTCATTACGTCATCTA
>JABMRZ010000050.1 GCA_013202315.1 Candidatus Tariuqbacter arcticus
GCGGAGAGTCGACAGCACACTGGTTTGATATGGGCAACAGTCCCTTCGGGAAATGCTATAAATAAACGAATTCAATGAAAACAGGGGCGTTTTTATGAGCGCCCCTTTCGTTTTATTGGTTCCTCGCTGTTTTGTATGGGTAAACCATCATTCCGAATGGTCGGCACAACGAAGCATGGAAATAATGTATGGATTCCCGCTAAAAGCATGCGGGAATGACAGTAGGAGTGATGAAATCGGCGAAATGTCAAATATAAATTGGTTCCATTAATAATACCCGGTTTGGTGTTCTTTCTTCATTAAATCGTTCGCCGTTTTGACTGGGCTAAAGGTAGTTATGGGCGTTTCTACGAAAACGGTGTTCCACCAAGCCATCCCTCCATTCCACAGTCCGGGAAGTTCCATCGCTTTTAGTTTTCGTCCATCCTTCGATTTCAGGGTGATAAAACCCGCTTCTAAATCAACGAAATCCAATAAGTTGAAGTTCTCTCCCCTATAATTCCGCACCCCGCATACAATATCAACCGAGTTGAAATGGGTGGAAGAATTCAATATCCGCCGTTGTTCAGCGGATTTTGTGTTAATCTGTGTGAATTCCACAATCTGCAGCGAGAATGACCCGTCTTTATGTTCAACCCAGAATGGACCTCCGCCGGGTTCACCCACATTTTTAACCATACCGCACACTCGAATCGGGCGGTTAAATTTGGAAAACAGAAATGCGATTTTCTCATTTATAGAGTATTCATCAATACTATTAGGCGGGATAATGGATAAGTATTCAGCGCCAAAGGAGAGCATTTCTTCGATTAATTCTTCGTCCGCTTGCTTCGATTCCAACTGCTTCAGATATTGAAAGAGTCTGTTTTGCAAAGATATAAGCCAACCGCAAAGGATTTTCTTATACAAGAATGTGTCGGCTTTCAGATAATCTGGCAGCACATTATCGATATTTTTGATGAAGATAATATCACCCGCTAAGTCATTGAGGTTTTCCAGCAGGGCTCCGTGACCGCCGGGACGGAATAGAATCCTGCCGTCTTCCAGTATGAATGGTTGGTTATTCATATCGACGGCAATGGTATCGGTGGACTCTTTTTGTATGGAATAGGCAATATCGATGGTGATGCCGTTAATTTCGTATCGCTGACGGACTTTTTCAAAATGATTTTTGAAGGATTCCAGATGTTCTATTGAAACTGTAAGATGGATGCGGGCGGTTTGATTCCCATCTAGCGCGAAAGCGGCTGATTCCACCAGATGTTCTTCGAGCGCGGTGCGGGTGAAGCCTTCATATTTATGAAAAGCGATTAGCCCCTTGGGAAGGTTGGCATAGTTTAATCCCTTTGGGGTCAATAAATATTCCAGAATCGTTTTCAAATCGCCTTCAGTGTATAAGCGGTTAATCTCCAGCCCCTTCGATGACATCACCGACTTTAGTTCATCATAGAAGGCAAAGTTTTTCAATTCCTTGAGGAATTTGTGAACATATTCAGCAGATTCATCGCCATTCACAATTTGTTCCGATAGCGATTCCCAATTGAGAGGTTCATTGAGGTTGTTGAAGGCTAATAAATGTTTGAACATCCGGGTGGCGGCGCCGGAAGCGGGGACGAACTTGATTATCCTGCCTTCGGAGGCGGCTTCGCGGTGCAGTTTCACCAATTCATCAATCTGTTCATCGTCAATCCGGACTATTCCGTCGCCGACGGCGCAGGGTCTTTTTAATTTGATGAATGGAATGCCTTTTCTGAAGGCTTCGAGCTGGGCTCGGATTTTGTCTTCAGATATGCCTTTTACTTTGATTTGCTGCTTTATCGATTCTGTTTGATTAGATTCACTAAGATTTGTAAATTTTGATTGCACTATATTTACCCAAATAGTTTCGCTGAAATGTGTGTAATGTTATTTACTATAAGGTTCTTCGCTATATCGTGTGGGTAATCTAAAATAATTAACCACGAATGAACACGAATAAAAAAGATATCATTTTAATTCTATTAAAAACATCGAAACAAGATCAATGATAACTGTATGTTAAATATGCGCTTATAGCGCTGATATCGAAAAAATGTAACATTATAGTTCTTTGAAGTAATTCCTTGAAGAC
>JABMRZ010000540.1 GCA_013202315.1 Candidatus Tariuqbacter arcticus
GAAATCCGAAATAAATTCAAAACTCAAAACTCAAAACTCAAAACTCAAAATATTTTTACTTGTATATCGAAAATTTTATCGATGTCAGTCCAATAAGCGCCTAAACCCTAATCCCTTATATTATCTAAAGAAGGAATTATTCTATGGATAAACCAAAGCCTAAAAAACTCTACAGGTCTAATTCGGATCGAATGATTTCCGGCGTGTGCGGAGGAGTGGCGGAATATTTTAGTATCGACTCCACCATTGTGCGCATCCTATGGCTGCTGTTGGCTTTCTTCGGAGGATACGGAATACTATTATACATCGCAGCTATGATTATAATCCCCGCCAATCCCGAATCGACAGTAAATAAGTCCAGATCCGCCATTGACAACAAAGCCGTATGGGGAATCCTGTTAATCGTTCTGGGACTGTTATTCTTCATCTGGCATTCCGAACGGCACCTTTTTCATTGGAGATTCGGATTAGGTTGGGAAATTATCGCCCCCGTAATCCTTATTGCAGTGGGTATAATACTTATAATCAATTATGGGAAACGCGAACGCACGAAAGCCGCCCCTGATAACCAGCGGCGATTATACCGAATCCGTGAAGGGCGAATGCTTTTCGGCATCGCCGGTGGAACCGGTGAATACTTCAACCTCGATATTAGTCTGGCGAGGCTAATTTGGACTTTGTTGATTCTCTTCACCGGAGGTTTAGGCCTGTTAGTATATTTAGTCCTGTATTTCATTATCCCTGAAAAACAGGTCGAATTCAATACAAAGGAGGCTGAAGATGAAAAAGAAGGATAAAAAATTCCCGGTCGGAGGGCTCATTCTTATCGTCATTGGCGTATTGTTTCTCACCGAGTCTTTGGATATTTTGTCATTTCATTGGTCGCATATATTGATTGTATTGGGAGCGCTTTTCTTTGTAATTGCTTTCACCTCCTCGGATAAAGGGGCGGTGTTTCCGGGAACGATACTGCTCCTGATCGGTCTATTATTCATCTTAAAAAGCAGTCACATTATTTATGATCCTTGGTATGATTTGTGGCCCCTTTTCCCGGTAATCGTGGGATTAGCCTTTATAATATTGTTCATCTTCCGCCCCGGCGATTGGGGACTTCTCATCCCCGGCGGAATCCTGATGTTCATCGGAATCGTCTTCCTGGCTGATAATTACGGTCGTATCGGATTTAATCCGGGATATATCATCAGTCGATACTGGCCCTTAATCCTCATCATCATCGGAGTTAAACTGCTGTTCGATGCGAAGGTTAATCGAGGGGTCAAAGAGTCAAAAGACGATAAAATCGATATGAGCCAATAACTGATGACCACTTAGAATAAACTACAATGAACGACAAAGTCATCCTGACGATTTTAGACGGTTTTGGATATACTGACCGGTTCCAAGGAAATGCCGTTGCCCAAGCTGAAACTCCCAATATAGACGCTTTACTTGAGAATTACCCCCATGTTTTAATTAGGACTTCCGGTGAATCCGTGGGGCTCCCTGACGGTCTGATGGGCAATTCAGAAGTTGGGCATTTGAACATCGGCGCCGGAAGGATTGTCTATCAAGAAATAACTCGAATCGACAAAGCTGTCGAAGAGGGCGAATTCTTCCAAAATGACGCTTTAGTCTCGCTTCTTAAACGGATACCGCCCGAAAATGCTATACATATAATGGGCTTGGTCTCAGACGGCGGCGTCCACAGCTCAATGGACCATTTAAAAGCGCTGTTGAAAATGACCAAGCGTTTCGGGCGAAAGAATGTATTCCTGCACGCATTCACCGATGGCAGAGATACTCCGCCCCATTCCGGCATCAAGTATATCCGCGAAATGCAAGCGTTTATGATTGAAGAAAATGCCGGCGAAATCGCTACCGTTTCCGGAAGGTATTTCGCTATGGACCGCGATAAACGCTGGGAGCGGATAAAGCGGGCGTATGACGCCCTGGTCTTCGGACAAGGGATGGAGTTCGACTCACCGGAAGCGGCAGTGAATGATTCCTACCGAAGAGCCGTCACCGATGAATTCATCATTCCTTCCGTAATCAAGCGCGATGGCAAACCTGTCGGTCCCATCCGAAAAGGGGACGGTGCGGTCTTCTTCAATTTCCGATCCGATAGAACCCGCCAATTGACCCGCGCCTTGGCTGTTCAGGATTTCGATGGCTTCGAGAGAGATTTCTTGAACTTGGACTTGGTCACAATGACCGAATATGAGGACGATTTTCACCTCCCCATCGCCTTCTCCCACGAATCTATGGAGAACATTTTGGGAGCGGTAGTTTCAAGGAAAAACTGGAAACAGCTCCGCATCGCCGAAACCGAAAAATACGCCCATGTTACTTTCTTCTTCAACGGAGGTGATGAAAATCCTTTTCCGGGGGAAGAACGAATCCTCATCCCTTCGCCTAAAGTGGCGACTTACGACCTGAAGCCGGAAATGAGCGCTTTCCAGGTTGCGGACAAAGTTGTGAATGCGCTCAACAGCCGGGAATTCAAATTAATCGTCCTCAATTTCGCCAACTGCGATATGGTGGGGCATACCGGCGTATTCGATGCCGCCAAGCGCGCGGTGGAAACGGTCGATACCTGCGTCGGCAAAGTATATGATGCAGCGATGATGAACGCCTATTCTATGATACTGACCGCAGACCACGGCAACGCCGAACAGATGATCGCCGACGACAGCGAACCCTACACCGCTCACACAACTAATCCGGTTCATTTCATTTACATCGACCCCGACCGCAAACCGAAACTGCGCACCGACGGCGCATTATGCAATATCGCCCCCACAATTTTGGAAATCCTTGGCCTTGAAAAGCCCCCGCAAATGGTAAGTTCTATGACAGCCTGTTAATATGATATTTCTGATTTCGAGTTTCGAGTTTCGAATTTCGAATTTTAAAATGTAGGGTGGGTTCTCAACCCACCGCTAACTTGAGACCTGAGACCTGAGAC
>JABMRZ010000051.1 GCA_013202315.1 Candidatus Tariuqbacter arcticus
CCGACAAACAGGTCAAAATCATCATCGTTGTCAATATCAATAAAACAAGGATACTGATCGGCAGTTAATTCTATGCCTTGGAAATACTCATCTTCCAACAATAAAACCGGATTTTGATTACTCCCAATATTTCGATAATAAAACAATCGATAATATCCTCCTAAAACTAAATCGTAATCACCGTCATTATCTATATCGCAAAACGCAGGGCAACATGATAGTTGAGAAGATGGTTCAGGGAAGGGGATATTAACCAAAGAGTCTGTCATAAAATCAAATTGGGCATTATTTATATCACCAGAAATTTTAACATATGTGATTCTATTCCAGTCAGAACCCATAATTAAATCAAAATCCCCATCCCCATCCAAGTCACAGAAAGTTGGATTAATGTAGTTATACCCAGTCGTCCAAGGTACTTGACATTCAACTCCATCGAACTCCACTGGGATGGTGTTTCGTTCCTGGGTGAAGTCCCAAGCGAATAGTGCGGATGGGATTAAAACAATAATAATTAGATTTTTCATTATTATATCCCCTACAATTGACTCGTTTATCACAATCCCCTTTCAATCAAAACCCCGCCTACAGCCAGAACGAAAGCGAAAAACGCTGAGAATCGCCCAGCAAGCCGAAATCGCTGTATGCGTAATCCACTGTAAGCGTATAGGTCTTGAATGGGATTTCCAACCCGGCGCCGAATGAATACACTTCTTCATCGTAATTAACCTTATACCCCCCCCGAATGAAGAGGAACTTCAGAGTTTGCAGTTCACTGCCCAGGGCGATATTCTCTGCGTTGTCCACCGGGTGATTGAGCTGAATCGATACCAGCCATCTGGTGGTCAAATTCCGATAGACGCTGATAGCCGAACCCAAGCGGAAAACGGTGGGCGGAGGGAAAGCCTGATATTTTGTCTCTATTTCATCCCCGCCTTCCACCGGGTTCATATAGCTTCCGCCGGGGCGCATATCCGGCCCGAAATTGGCAAGCGTTACGGCAAAAGTCATATCCCGAAAACCGGTTTTATAGTAAGTCCCCAAATCAAGCATCCCCCCGCGCATAGTCAACCCCGCTAAATCTTCCTGTAAATAGCGCCCGGTGATCCCGAAAGAGAAATTATCCGTCATCTTCAGCGACCAGCTGATAGCGGCGGCGAAATCTCCGAAAGTGAAGTAATTGCCGGTGCCGGAAGGGAAATATTCGCTGGTCTCTTCCATATCATCCATATGCAGCGAAATGGCGGAGAAGCCGAGCGTTCCCCACCTGCCGATGTGATGAACGATGCCGATGTATTCATACTTTATATCCGCAGGCCATTCAATATGATTGAATAGGACAGCATCGCTCTTAAGCTGAGCCGCGCCGGCGGGATTCCAATAGAGGCACGAAGGATCGTCAGCCACCCCCACGAAAGCCCCTCCCATCCCTTCCGCACGGGCCCCGACCGCGATTTTCAGGAAGGCGGCGCTGCTGGTTCCGACCCTCTGTCCTCCGAGAATTGAAAAAAGCTGAGCGTTCGCCGTACTAAGAATGATTAATATCAGAAACAGCGTTGAAATTTGTTTTTTCAATGAAACGCCTACGGTAAACGGTGAACGGTTGTCAGCCGCCGATGGTCGGCAGCCGGTTTAACATCATTATCAAATTCCCTTTCCCTAATTCCTTGCGTTATAAAATATCAATATATAGTAACAGTTTAGCTTTCTGAATGCAAACGACTCAAAGTTGTCATCCCGAACTCGTTTCGGGATCTCATAGATGCTGAAACAAGTTCAGCATGACATTGTCTTTAAAAATTTACTTCAAAGCACTAAAGTGGTACAATATATAAAAAGTATTCTAATGATGCAAAAGCGGATGATTGAAAATAAGATTGCCGGTTATTTATTTGACTCAGCAAAATCAAATCACCGCACCCATATTCGTAATTCCGGCTTGTCCGGAATCGATTCCCGAAGCGCTTTCCGACGGCTGGCGGACGGGAATGACGATATTGGAGGATTGTTGAGAAAAACCGGGTTGAGTGCATAACCGTTTGAATTGTCTTAAGGACTTTTTAGTAGAGTGGGATAATACAAAAATTCGTATCATTATAGCTTTGTCAAGAACCGCACCCATATTCGTCACTCCGGCTTGTCAGGAATCGGCTCGATTTTTAAATTCTTAATTCTTAATTTTAAATTTTCTTAACTACATTCTTACACATCCGATGTAAGAGTTAATTTCTCACATTTTTGTAAGTGCTTGCAATTCATATAGATACATAATTCTGTTTTTCATTGAGCCTAAAGCCCAA
>JABMRZ010000541.1 GCA_013202315.1 Candidatus Tariuqbacter arcticus
CGACACCACACGCAGAGAATACAGTTTTAGTCTCAGACAACTTAACAGTTTTATCATTTATTCCTTTAATTCTGATTTTCGTGTTTTTCTGACAGAAAATCGCTTAATATCTTGTCTTATATAGAGTTAAAAAAACTTTTGAAGCCTATAGATTTATCCAACTTTTAACTTTCAACTTTCAACTTTTAACTTCCCGCTCGTCCGGGTCAGGTAATTATCCATAATCTTGCATAAAAAATGTTCGAAGTAAATAATTCCATCATCTTCCCGCAAGCGACCAACCGATTCATCGCTTTTCAGGATTTGATGCGCCACCGGGTCCAGAACATCCTCTTGGTATCCAGTATCTATGATTCCTTCATCCTCTCGGAGGATGGCGAATTGAGTGAATTGATGCTCAGCGAATATCTGGACCTTAATCTGCGCCATGCTCCGGGGATAACTCATGTCTCCAGCGGCGAAAAAGCCCTGCAAATCGCCAAATCCGACCCAAGGTTTAATCTTATAATCACAACTTTGCATCTCGGAGATATGGACGCTTTGGAATTCGCAGGCAAAGTCAAGGAAGCGAAATTGGACATACCGGTGATTCTATTGACCTATAACATCCGAGAATTGAAGGAACTTGAAAAGCTCGACTATTCACACTTCATCGATAAGGTTTTTCTCTGGCACGGTGATTTTCAGATTCTGCTGGCGATTGTGAAATATATGGAAGATAAATTGAATGTCGAGAATGATACCAAGACGGTTGGTGTTCAAGTAATTATTCTAATTGAAGATAATGTCAGATTCTATTCCTCCTATTTGCCGACCATTTACACCGAGCTGATGAAGCAATCGCAAAGTCTTATTTCTGAAGGACTGAACACCGCCCATAAACTCCTGAGGATGCGCGCCCGCCCCAAAATTCTCCTCTCAACTAATTTTGAAGAAGCTTGGGACTACTACCGAAAATACGAAGAATTTATCCTGGGTATTATTTCCGATGTCGAATTTCCCCAAGCTGGTGAAATCGATAATGAGGCCGGCGCCAACTTTGTCCGGCAGGTAAAAGAGCGGCGGGATGATATCCCCATTCTCCTTCAATCATCCAAACCTGCGAATGCGGAATTGGCGCAGGAACTCCAAGTATCGTTTGTACTAAAAAATTCGCCTATGCTGCTGAATGATGTCAGGCGGTTTATGCTGGATAATTTTGGCTTCGGTGATTTCGTCTTCAACCTGCCGGATGGAACCGAAGTCGGGAGGGCGAAAGATTTGCGCAGACTGGAAAGGGCGCTGCATACCATCCCGGCTGAAAGCATCCGTTATCACGGAGAACGGGACCATTTCTCTAATTGGCTCAAAGCCCGAACTGAATTCTATCTAGCTGAAAAGCTAAAACCTCAAAAAGTCTCGGACTATGCCACCCTCGATGATCTAAGGCAGTATTTGATTTCAACCCTGAATGAATTCCAGCATGAACGCCAGCAGGGGGTGATAGTGGATTTCGACCGCGAATCTTTCGATACAACCGATGGATTCGCTCGAATTGGCGGCGGTTCGTTAGGAGGGAAGGCGCGGGGATTAGCCTTCGTGCGAACGATGATTAATAACTATGAGCTGGGAAATTATTTTGACGGCGTGCGCATCTTCGTCCCCCCAACAGTCGTCCTGGGAACTGAAGTCTTCGACCAGTTTATGGAAATGAATGAATTATGGGATTTCGCAATGGTCGTAGCTGATGATGAAATTATCCTTGAAAAGTTCCTTCAGGCTGAATTCCCCCCTGAAATAGTAAGTGAACTCGATACGCTGCTGCAATTAGCGAAATATCCGCTGGCGGTGCGCTCCTCCAGCCTGCTGGAAGACTCGCAATATCAGCCCTTTGCAGGCGTATACGAAACTTATATGCTGCCCAATTGCCATCCGGATTCAGCCGCTCGCCTGAATAAACTCTTGGGGGCGGTAAAACGAGTGTATGCTTCCACATATTCGCGCCGTGCGAAAGCCTATTTTAGAAGCACACCTTACCGCTTGGAAGAGGAAAAAATGGCGGTCGTCATTCAGAAATTAGTTGGGTCACAGTATGAAAACCGGTTCTATCCCACTTTCTCCGGAGTGGCGAAATCGCATAATTACTATTCCACTCCACCGATGAAATCGACTGATGGTGTGGTGATAGCCGCACTCGGCTTGGGCAAAACCGTAGTGGAAGGAGGCATTGCTCTGAACTTCAGTCCGAAATACCCTCGCAATTTAATCCAGTTCGCTTCCACCGAAGATTTCCTTAAGTCCTCCCAAAAACAGTTTTACGCTCTTCAAATGAGAGGAATCGAAAATCATATCGATGAAGAAAGCGAAATAATCCCAGCACAATTCTCACTGGATTTTGCTGAAAGGGATGGAACCCTTCAACCGGTCGGTTCGGTTTATTCGTATGAGAACAAGGCGGTCTATGATGGTTTATCACGGCAGGGCGTGCGCTTGGTCTCCTTTGCACCCATCTTAAAGCATAAGGTTTTTCCGCTGCCGGAAGTTATTCAATTATTGTTGCAGATCGGATATATTGGAATGAATGCGCCGATTGAAATCGAGTTCGGTGTGAACTTGAACACTCCGCCGAAAACGCCAAAAGAATTCAGTCTATTACAAATGAGACCCTTAGTTGTAAGCACTCAGATTGAAGACCTGAAAATAGAGGACTACTCGAAAGAAGAAATGATATGCAGTAGTACCAGGGTGTTGGGGAACGGAGTTATTAGCGGTATAAAGAATATTGTGGTTATCGATATCGACCGCTTCAAACGCTCTGATAGTATAAGCGTCGCCCGGGAAGTCGGTTCATTCAATTCCCAATTGGTAGCGGAAAATGAGCCATACTTGTTGATCGGAGTCGGCAGGTGGGGATCGGCTGACCCCTGGCTGGGCATTCCGGTGGATTGGGAACAAATCTCCGGCGCCAAAGTCATCGTGGAATCAGGCTTCGCCGATTTTAAGGTTGTCCCCTCGCAAGGATCACATTTCTTCCAAAATATCACCTCGATGATGATTGGATATTTCACCGTGAATCCCCATGCGGGCGATGGCTTCATCGATTGGGATTGGCTGCGGGGATGCCCAGCGGCTCAAGAAAAAAAATATACCCGATTGATCAGACTGGAAAAACCGATAACCGCCAAAATGAACGGTTTTAAGAATATGGGAGTCATTCTCAAACCTTGAATACAGAAATCACAGACACTGCCGAAAAATTGAAATTAATCTGATCATTAGTATCATTATAGCATTATTAAAAACCGCACCTATATTCGTCATTCCGGCTTGTCCGGAATCGGCTGGTACTACTATTTAGGTGCCGATTCTGGACGCTCTTCGCTTGCCAGAATGACAAAAATTGAGATTATTTAATAGGACTAAAATGTTACCACATTTCATATATACTAACGAAGCTCTTGTAAAAGTCACGAAATGGTGTCACCCTGAACGCAGTGAAGGGACTCTCTATTTGTTAAGTGTATAATAAACAG
>JABMRZ010000542.1 GCA_013202315.1 Candidatus Tariuqbacter arcticus
ATTTCGATTTTCGAATTTAGTTCCGGCGCGTCCGGGTTAGGGTAATGAGAATCAATTAACTAGGAATGAACATGAATAAACACTAACAAAAGATATTTGCAATTTGATATGTGAATTGAGAACCGAGAACCGAAAACCGAGAACCGAAACCCGAAAACCGAGAACCGAGAACCGAGAACCGATAGTAGAGATAAAAATATTTACAGCATAAACAGTAGTTATGGCTTGAAAATAATGGGGTTAAGAAATGACACTACTGCCAGAGATTGAAAAAGCGGTGTCGAATTTATCTCCGAAAGAGCTGGCTCAGTTCAGAGCTTGGTTTGAGGAATTTGACGCCGAAGCCTGGGATAAACAGTTTGAGCAGGATGCGAAGAGTGGGAAGCTCGATGTAATCGCTGAACAAGCGATCGCTGATTTCAAACAGGGAAAAGCTGAGGAAATATGAAACATTTCGCCAGCCCTTCCTTTTGGGAGTATTATAACCAATATTGAGTAAAGGAAACTGAAATGTTTGAAACCATAGTTAGGATAGCGACCCTGGTTGCGGCAATAGTTGCTATTGTGGGAGTACCCCTTACATATTGGCGGATTCGTATCGCAAATTGCTCTCTTCGTGGCGCGATGTATTCCCGTATTCTCGATATGATGGAGCCGGTTCGCGAATATAGGCATCTACTGGAAAGAAAGCTGAAAGAACCAAACCTCAAAGTTTTTGATTCTCTGTCCGAAGGAGAGAAAAAGAACCTAGACAATTTGGCCCGGACTTATGATAAGTTGGGTCTATTAGTGAAACACAGTGATGTGCCCTTGGAGTTTGTTCTAGATTTCTACTCCAGACCACTTGTTGTGGCGTGGCATAGACTGTCCCCGCATATTAACAGGACGAGAGAGGAACGGAATCAGCCTGGTCATATGGTCAAGTTCGAGATGCTGGCTATAGCCGCGAAACTCCACCGCGATAAATATCATAAGGGGGAAGAGACTTTCCCACTCAGTGAAGAAGATTTGCGCCGTTGGAAAACATGGAAATGAGAGAGCTCGATGAGTATATTGGGTGCATTCCGTAAGATGCCAAGTGGAACGAAGAACACTTTACCTATCCCCGTCACATTGTTTTAATATAACACCCGATATATTAATGAGTTCATTTAATTGTGGGCATCTATATTCGATAAAAAAGCCCGTCTTAAGGCTATCATTCCTGCGAAAGCGGGAATCCACTGTCCACTATTAAACGGTCTGATTAATAACTCAAAATCTGAGAGATCGAAAGATATGGTGGTAGTAAAGCACCAACACCCATACCAACAACAAATCAAATGCCCACACACACAACAACACCCCGCGCCCTCTGCCACAGCGCTTACCCCTACATATTAGCGGTGCTCGGCGTTTGCCTGTATAAACAACTATCCTCCGCCAAAACCCCTCACGAAAAGACGGTAATCCAGCGTCAAATCGCCGCCGCCGATAAACAAATCGACCGATTAGTCTATGAATTATACGAACTGACCGAAGAAGAAATCAAGATTGTTGAAGAGGATTAAACCATAAATGTCGGGCTTGAATAGCCCGACCCACTAACCCCTAACCCCTAACCCCTAACCCCTGTTTTTAAGAAAAATGACCCCAACACACATAATCGAAAAAAAACAAGCCGGGAAAGCCCTCAGCAATAAGGAAATCGAATATTTCATCCGAGGGTATGTGGAAGGATCCATCCCCGATTACCAGATGTCAGCTTGGTTGATGGCGGTCTATTTCCAGGGAATGAATGTCGATGAAACGGTGAATTTGACCCGCGCTATGTTGGAATCGGGCGATAAGGTCGATTTCAGCGGCGTTCCCGGAAAGCGGGTGGATAAACATTCCACCGGCGGGGTGGGGGATAAGCTTTCACTATTGGCAGCGCCGACGGCGGCGGCTTGCGGAGGGCAAATCCCCATGATTTCCGGCAGAGGATTGGGGCACACCGGCGGCACCCTGGATAAATTGGAATCGATTCCCGGTTTCAGCGTGCAGATGACCTGTAGTCAGTTGCGAGATGCGGTATTGCGCATCGGAGCGGCGCTGGCGGGACAGAACAGCCGGTTGGTGCCCGCCGATATGAAAATCTACGCCCTGCGCGATGTAACCGCGACCGTGAAATCGATTCCTCTGATAACCGCCAGCATCATTTCCAAGAAGGCGGCGGAGGGGATAGACGCTCTGGTGCTGGATGTCAAAAGCGGCGGCGGCGCTGTTTTCCGCCGGCGGGAAAAGATGGAAGAGCTGGCAAGGATGCTGGTCGAAGTGGGTAACGATTTCGGAATCGAAACCACCGCCCTGTTGACCAATATGGATCAGCCTTTGGGTTATGCCGTAGGAAATTGGCTGGAAGTGCGGGAATGCGTGGATATTATGCGCAGCGGCGAAGGAGCGGAAGATTTGCTGGAGCTCAACCGCGCACTGGCGGGAACTATGCTGAAAATGAGCGGGATTACGCAAAGTATCGCAGAAGGGGTGCGGCGGGCTGAACAGACACTTGTGAATGGTGATGCGTATGCCAAATTCAGAGAAATTGTCGTCAATCAGGGAGGCGATCCGGAAGTAATCGACCATCCCGAAAATTACCCGAAAGCGAAATTTTCTCAAGCGATTACCGCGAATGATAACGGATTCATTCATAGTATCAAAACGCGAGAAGCCGGCATAATATCTATGATGCTGGGCGCCGGCAGGATGAAAAAGGAAGACGCCATCGATTACAAAGCGGGAATTGTATTGAGGAGGAAGAAAGGAGATGCAGTCGGCAAAGGTGAACTTTTAGCCGAAATATATTCCGATTCCGAGGATGAACTCCTTGAAGCAGCCAAACGGTTTCCGGAAGTATTCACAATTTCAGAAGCGCCCACTCAGCCAAGCCCGCTGATTTACAAGGCGATTCACCGGCTCGGTGAAGAATCGTGGGAAGCGTTTTCAAGGACATAGAACACTATTCAAGATAAGCGGAAATCCTGTATTTTCAGTGGTGTCGGCTAATGGTTGGTATTGTTTCTCAATGTGCAGGCAATCCCTATAATACTGTCATTCCGGCTTGTCCGGAATCGATTCTCTACATGCTGCGCTTGAGGGAATGACGAGTGTTTGGATTCACAATTATAAGGGGACACTACCGTATTCTTAATTATACCTA
Source organism: Candidatus Tariuqbacter arcticus (assembly GCA_013202315.1). GTDB lineage: Bacteria > Electryoneota > Tariuqbacteria > Tariuqbacterales > Tariuqbacteraceae > Tariuqbacter > Tariuqbacter arcticus. The sequence continues at coordinate 3,179 of JABMRZ010000542.1, forward strand.
AAATCTGCAGCTGAATTCATATTTTTAAATCGATAGAATCATTTAAGTACCTAAATTCTGAGATTCGTGTTTTTTCTGGCAGAAGATCTTGTAATTTTATAATACTTATTAACTTACGAAGTGTCAAGTATCAGTCGCATTAGTTTTGAGTTTTGAGTTTTGAATTTTGAATTTGTTTCGGATTTC
>JABMRZ010000543.1 GCA_013202315.1 Candidatus Tariuqbacter arcticus
GGCTATTATGGCTATAACTATATGAGAAACAATCATGCGATGGCTAGTTCGCGAACCATCGCACAACTTAGTATGAAAATAATCGGATCGCGGACTTGTGTTCCGGTTATTTTCAGGGTAAAAAATTGCCACTAACCCTTAAAGAAATCCGAAAAGACCCTGCGGTGCAGACATTGATGAAGCGCTCCGACCGGAATCTGGAAATATTAGGCTACACAGAACACGGTTTTCGCCATGCGAAAGTTGTGGGCAAAACTTGCGCGGCAATATTGACTAAAATCGGCGCGCCTCAGCGAATTGTGGAATTGGGAGAAATAGCGGCTTATCTGCATGATATCGGCAATTTGATCAATAGAGAGCTGCACGCTCAAACCGGTGCCACAATCGTTTTTCAAGTCTTGCACGAACGGGGGATGGATATCGAAGAATTATCGGAAATATGCGCCGCAATCGGCAATCATCACGAGGAAGACGGGGCGCCGGTCAACACCATCGCCGCTTCGCTGATTTTAGCTGATAAAGCGGATGTGCATCGTTCCCGCGTCCGCAACCTCAAGCAAATCAAGTTCGATATTCACGACCGGGTGAATTACGCGGTGACTTCGTCCAAACTGCATCTTTTAAACGACAACGGCACCATATCGCTGGACATCACCGTCGATACGGAAATTTCTCCGGTGATGGAGTATTTTGAGATTTTTCTATCACGGATGATAATCTCACAGCGCGCCGCCCGCTATTTAGATGCGGAATTTGAACTGGTCATCAACGGTACCAAGATGATTTGAGGGTTCGATGCTGAAGAGGGAGTTAATGTTCCTGCTGATCCCGGCGCTGTGTTATGCGGCGGCGGGGGGGTTCGAGTCCGCTCAGGTCGATTGGGTGCGGATTCATTATCACCAGGCGGACATTGAAAATGTGGAGAATATTCTCGAAGCGATTAGTATAAGCTACCCTCGGATAAGCGAAAATCTGGGATTGAAATTCACCGGGAAAGTGGATATATATCTAGCCTCCCAGCCGGCGGAATTCGGCAAATTAACCGAATGGAAGCTCCCTAAATGGGCGCAGGGAGTGGCGCTGACCAGCAAGAAAACGATAGTGCTGAAGTCGCCCCGCTATTCCGGTTCGACTCACGATTTATCGAAGGCGGCGGTGCACGAATTCGTGCATATCCTGCTGGCGAACGAGGTCGGCTGGGTGCCGCTGTGGTTGAACGAAGGTCTTGCGGTGATGTTGTCAGGGGAGGGGTATTTTAACGACCGCCCTTTAACCAGCGCCTCCATCACCGGGCGGTTCATACCGTTCCGCGATTTGGAAAGAGTACTCAGATTCAATTGGGCGGACGCGCAGTTGGCGTACCAGCAGAGCCTGTCGGCGACGCGTTATCTGGTGGCTGAATTCGGCTGGGAAGCGATGCAAAGTCTGCTTTGGGGATTGCAGAGCGGGCAGAAATACGACAAGGCGTTTATGGACGCCACCGGGTTGTGGCCGGATGAATTTGAAAATGAATGGTTGAAAAAGATGGGGGGGAAATTCCGCTATTCGGCGCTCAAGGACCTGGATTTCTATGTGGGATACATTTTCGTGCCGCTTTTATTATTGGGCGGATTTTTAATGTGGTTTCGCAGGCGGAGGACGCTCAAGCGGTGGGCGGAGGAGGAGCAGTATTACGATTATGATGATTATTGATGATGATAGTGCCAAGTGTCAAGTGTCTATTATTCATAAGTGTGTTGTAAAGTATTTAAATCTCTGAAAATGAGGTGTCTGCTATAAAATGCTGAAAAGAACATTTATCACCATCACCATACTATTATCTATATGTTCCTTCGCTATTGGTCAGGGGACGACCGGATTTGAACTGCTGCGCAGCGAAGTTGGGGGAAGGGGGGCGGCGATGGCGGGGGCGATGATAGCGGTGGAATCGGGCATCGACGGGCTGTTCTACAATCCCGCCGCTTTGGGGGCGATTGAAAACCGCCGGGTCGATGTCACTTATTTGAATCACCTGCTGGACATCGAATCGGGCTTCATCGCCTATGGTCATCGGGTGGAAAATGTCGGGGTGTTCGGCGCCGGTTTGAATTATATGAATTATGGCGTCTTTCACGAAGCTACCGCTTATGGGGAATTGACCGGGTCGAATTTTCACGCGGCGGATTTTCTGTTCACTTTGGGATATGGCAGGAAGCTGAATGAGACCATCACCGTTGGGGGCAGCTTCAAGTATATCAATTCCGAAATCTGGGATGTACACGCATCGGCATACGCTTTCGATTTGGGGGCGATGATTTATACGCCGTTCGATAATACCAAGCTTGGAATCGGGGTTTTCAATATCGGGAGCGCCCTCAACGGCTTTTACGATTATGAGGATGAACTTCCGCTGGCTTATAAAGTTGGATTTTCAAAGCCGCTGGCGCATTTGCCGCTGGAAATTGCGCTTCAGTTGGAGAAATACCGCGATTCGGACATATATCTGTCCGCCGGGGGGGAATTCACCATCAGCGAAATGCTGCGCCTGCGATTGGGATGGAGCAGTCGCGGGGGCGAACAGCAGGTCGATTCCGATAAGGATATCTTCGCGGGAGCCTCGTTCGGACTGGGATTTCAGACCAGCGGGGTGTTAGTGGATTATTCCCTGACTTCGATGGGGGAATTGGGGACGATGACACGGTTTTCGATTGGGGGGGTGTTTTAAGGAAGCGTTTCTACAAGGTCAAGAAGATGATGATATTGAAATAATCCATGAAAGGGGTATCTCGTATTTTCGGGATGCCCCATTTTTATTTGCAATTGTCATTGGGATTTGTAATTTATCAATATGATATTAATATTCTTCATACTTATTAGCTTAGCTTATCCGCTTTTCGCGCAGGAAATCCAATTCCAGCAAGAGCAGCACCCATTTCCGGTGACTTTTTATGGGGTAGAGCCTCAATTGGGATTCACAGCAGCGAATTCATACTACCATCATGACTTTGGTGATCTTGACAATGATGAGGATTTAGATTTGATTGTGGGGGCAGATTTTGGGCGAGAGTACTATTTTGAGAATATTGGGACTGAACAACAACCTATTTTTCAGATAGTAGAAACACAGATTGTAGTGCCCTTTTCTGGATATATATGCCAGGCTCCTACTTTTTGTGATATTGACAATGATAACGATTTTGATATTTTTATTGTGGGATTTGACGGGTATATAATATATTTTGAAAACATAGGCGGATCAAATTCACCAGATTTCATATTGGCTGATTCAAGTTTTGAGGATATAGATATCATAGAGGGTTGCGTCTCTGAATTTTTTGATATTGATAACGACGGCGATTTTGATTTGTTTCTAGGTGGTGGTTATGGTCCTTATGGAGGAAAGATATATTATTATGAAAATGTGGGGTCTCCTTTTAATCCAGACATGGAATATGTAACCAGTTATTTTGATTCAATCGACGTAGGCAAAAACGCAGCCCCCGAGTTCTGCGACATCGACGGGGACGGTGATTACGATTTGTTTGTGGGATGCGAGGATGGGACTGTATGGTATTATGAAAATATAGGCGATTCGGTGAATTACGATTTCGAATATGTGACCAACAATTATTTTAACATCGATATTGGTAGAATGTCTGTTCCCCGTTTCTGCGATATCGAAGCGGATGGGGATTTCGACTTGTTCGTGGCGAATGAAAGCGGTGGTTTCACAAATGCACTTGAAGGTGACATAGCATTCTATGAAAATATCGGTTCACAAACCGACCCTGTATTCGATTTTGTGACAGGGCAATATCTTTTCATGGATATGAGCTGTACTGCTAGCCCATATGCAATCGATATTGATGATGATGGAATACTTGAATTGTTAGTTGGCATTATTGGTGGACCTATAGTCTATTTCGAAAATGAAGGAACACAAACAGATCCATATTTTATTTTTACCGATTCCTCCTTTCTGAATTTGAACATCACTTATAGCCCTGTTTTGAGTTTCGGCGATTTGGATGCAGATGGTGATTGGGATATGGTTGTATATCGTGGAGGATTCTCCGATTTTGTCGATATGTATGAGAATACGGGCACTTCTTCTAATCCCTGTTTTGAGTTTAATTGCAATATCGCTTATGGTAGTAATTGGCTGGGTGGTGGTGTTGATCTTTGCGATATAGACTCAGATGGTGATTTAGACCTTTTTATTGGTGATGGATACAATCGGGTTCAATATTGGGAGAATATTGGAGATCCTTATCAACCCCGATTTGAGTTTCATATAGAAAACTATTTGAACCAGCCTTATATTACAGGAAGCATGTATCCCAGATTCAATGACATCGATAATGATGGAGATTACGATTTGATTATGGGGCACGGATACAGCAGCGGTTCTTCAAATCACATTATATTTTGGCAAAATATAGGGAATCCGAATATAGCAAATTTTGTGATTGCTGACACTATTGCAACCTTCCCACCTGCGACAGTTTTATCTCCTCGTCCGTGTTTGGATGATATTGACTATGACGGTGATGATGACATGTTTGTCGGCGATGGTGGCGGGGCGATGCTGTTCTACCGCAATCTGGAAAATCCCTTACAGCCCACCGTAACCATCTCCATTCAGGGCAGCGATGTAATCCTAACCTGGTCGCAAGTTGCTAACGCTGTCGAATACCGCATTTTCTACCAGAATATCCCCTATTTCACTCCTTCCGGGACTCCGCAAGTCACAGTCTTTCCGCCGGATACCAGTTGGACGGATTTCGGAGCACTGGGGGAGGGGAAGAGGTATTATAGGATGGTGGTGGAAGGGGAATGATGAATGCTGAAAATCGTAGGGGCGTGGTTTCCACGTTCAAATTCTCACCGATGCAGCGTGGAGGGCGAGGAGACCTCGCCCCCTACAACCCTGACAAGCAAAGACTTCTACACAGCCCGCTTGATTTTAACATCCTGTCTTATATAGAGTTGAGAAACGATATTAAGGTTTAAATATCTATGCGTTTTTTTGTAACATTATAGCTTTATCAAAGAGAAAGCGTTATCTGTCTGTTTATTATGAGCTTTTATTCAC
>JABMRZ010000544.1 GCA_013202315.1 Candidatus Tariuqbacter arcticus
ATATAATAATAACAGTTATTTGGTGTCGGGTGCTGAGACGCGACACCACGTTTAGAGTCGAATTTTTCTGTTTCGGCATCAGACCCTTCAAGATTCACTATAACTACATCCCACAGCCCAAAGCCTGTCTTCAAGACAATCAATATCCCACCGCTTTTCCTTCACTGCGGGGGTCGGCGCCGCCGAGCAGGAGGCCTCTTTCGCGGTCGATGTATATCGCTTCGACGGTTGAGCCGGCGTAGCCGAATTTTACCCGGTGCCCTTTCGCTACAAGATTTTCCGCCACATCGAGGGGGAAATTCCATTCCAGATAGACGATATTCGGTTTCCATTGATGATGGACGCGGGAAGCGGCGACCGCTTCCTGAATGTCCAGCTCGAAATCGATGACATTGAGGATGGTCTGCAGGACGGCGGTGATAATCCGCGGTCCGCCGGGACTGCCCAGCGCCATCAATCCCTGCCCATCCTTCAGGACGAAGGTAGGGGTCATTGAAGACAGGGGGCGTTTGCCCGGCTGGATGGAATTGGCTTCAGCGCCGATGAGCCCGAAGTAATTCGGCTGACCGGGGGCGGCAGAGAAATCGTCCATTTCATTGTTCAGGATGACGCCGGTGCCGGAGATGGTCATAACGGAACCGTAAGTAGTGTTGACGGTGGCGGTGATGGCGCACATATTGCCCCAGCGGTCGACCACCGACAGATGAGTGGTGTGCCCTTCGGTTTCCAGTTCAAAATCGCCGGGGGAGACATTGGCGGGTTGGAAAAAATTTATCTTGTTGCGCAGGATTTCAGCGTAGCCTTTGGAAATCAGGGTATCAATGGGGACATCGGCGAAATCAGAGTCACCTAAATATTGAGCGCGGTCGGCGAAGGCGGGCTTCATCGCTTCGACTAAAGTATGGACATAGCGGGAGGAATTGAGCCCCATTTGGGGTAAATTGAAGTGTTCGAGGATGTTCAACATCTGAATCAAATGGACGCCGCCTGAAGACGGCGGGGGCATTGATATTATTTCGTATCCGCGGTAGGTTCCGCGGATGGGGGGGCGGATTTTCGCTTGGTAATTTTGCAAATCTTTGGCGGTAATCAAGCCCTTGTGTTGTTTATCAAAGCGGACGATTTTCTCTGCGATTTCGCCGGTGTAGAAGGCGTTGGGACCGTTCATAGCGATTTGGCGGTAGGTCCAGGCTAAATCTTTCTGCACCAGAGTATCGCCCAATTCATAGACGGTGGAGTCGTTTTTGAAGTAAATCGCCTTGCTTGCTGGATAGCGGGTTAAAAGCGGTGCGGCAAAGAACAGATGGTCATAGTAGGTGCGGTTGACGATGAAGCCGTTTTCCGCCAGTTCGATGGCGGGAGCGAGGATTCTTTGGAGGTCGACTGCGCCGGAGCCGTATTTTTCCAGTGCGAGGCAGAGGGAAGCGACTGCGCCGGGGACGCCTCCGGCGAGGATGCCGTATCTGGAAAGTTCGGAGTCTGGCAAACCGGTTTCCTTGTCGATATACATATCGCGGCGGGCTTTACCGGGGGCGGTTTCGCGTCCGTCGACGGCGATGGAGGAATCGTATTCTGCCAGGTAAATCATAATGAAATTTCCGCCGCCGATGCCGGAGGAATACTGCTCCACCACGCCTAATGCGAAGGCGGTGGCGACGGCGGCGTCGATTGCGTTACCGCCGGTTTTCAATATATCAACACCGATTTGAGAAGCGTATTCGGAGGCGGAGACGACCATTCCGTTGCGCCCCATTTCAGGGCGGGGGGCGGCGGCGAAGGTTTGAGCGGTGAAAGCTAATACAAGGAGTAATGCCTTCAATTTCAGTGAATAATAATCATTCATAGGAATAATATGTATTTTAAGATTAGTTAGTGTTCAATAGCTGCGCACTGCGAATCGTAAATTGCGGGATGCTCGCCATTCGGCAGCCGGCGGACATACTGCGGTGCAAGTGATATCCGCAAGTAGTGGTTTTGGAATGAATCGCCTGACAAGTCGCAACTGTTAAGTATTTGTTACATTTAACAATATATAAAATAATATAGAATAACTCAAATTTGCTCCGGCTTATTTAAAAATGAGAAATCAACGGGCGATTTATGAATCAACCTCGACAGAAACCGGTTGATATGATTGTATTCCAATGTCGGATATCTCAAATTACCTCGTAGTTTGTTCATTCGCTATTTGACTCTTGGAGGGTTCATCGGCGACTAATGATCGACGACTTATTTAATCCCCTTGCGGATTGCCAAGCGTTGGAGTACAGAAGACGCTTAGACTCAATCGGATTGTTATGAAGCCCTCCGCGTCTCTGTTTCTCCGATGTGAATATATCTCAAAAAGCAACAGGTAATTTCTGCCCGCCTTTTTTGAAGTATTTGATGTTTCCAGGTATATTTACTTCGTAAATAGGCTATAGGCTGTAGGCTATGGGCTTGTAAAGTGAGTGCTAAACTTCCATTTATATATCCAAGAACAAATGGAGGGGATTATGGCGAAAAACACAATCATCTTCTGCGCGGCGATTCTATCGTTGGCGGTAAGCATATCCGCCCAACCCCCGGATTCACTCTGGAGCAGGACATTCGGAGGGGATGATTCCGACAGATGCTTTTCCGTTCAACAGACATCAGATGGGGGGTATATTTTAGTGGGTGAAACCCGCACTTTCGGGGCAGGTTCAGTTGATTGTTGGATGGTAAAGACTAATGAGAACGGCGATTCGCTTTGGAGCCGGACATTTGGAGGAAATGATTGGGATGATTGTTATTCCGTTTTGCAAACATCGGATAGCGGATATATCCTTGCGGGTTATACTTACTCCTACGGGGCTGGATGTTCAGACTTCTGGCTGATTAAGACGGATGAAAGCGGCGATTCACTCTGGAGTAAAACTTTCGGAGGGTATGATGACGATTGTTGTTGGTCTGTTCAGCAGACTTCGGATGGCGGATATATGCTCGCCGGACAGACCAAATCCTTCGGGGCAGGTGGTACCGATTTCTGGATGGTTAAAACGGATGAAAATGGTGATTCACTCTGGAGCCATTCATTCGGTTGGAATAATTTTGATAAGTGTTTTTCCGTTAAGCAGACATCGGATGGCGGTTATATCCTAGCTGGATACGCCCAACTCTCAGGTACATATAATAGTGATTTCTGGCTGATTAAGACGGATGAGGACGGCGATTCGCTCTGGAGCCGCACATTCGGAGGGGATGATTTGGAGGAATGTTATTCCATTCAGCAGACTTCGGATGGTGGATATATCCTCGCTGGTTATACTCATTCATTCGGGGCGGGAGGAGACGATTTCTGGCTAATAAAAGTCGGCGCAGAAGTTGAGGTTGAAGGTTTTCCTTCATCTTCGATTCCAAAGGCTTTTTCGCTTTCACCGGCTTATCCCAATCCGTTCAACTCGATGACAACAATCAGTTTCGAGCTGCAAGCTGCGAGTTTTGTGACGCTGATGGTGTATGATGTTATGGGGAGGGAAGTGGCGAGGATTGTAAATGGGTGGCGGTATTCAGGAGCACATAATGTATCATTCGACGGTTCAGAATTATCGAGCGGAATATATTTCGCGAGATTGACCGCAGACAATTTCCATCAGACACAAAAGCTTCTGTTGATTATGTAAGTCGCTGTATTCAGAATTATTATCGCTCAACCTTATGCCCCGGAGCACACCTCCGGGGTTTATTTTTTCTTAATCTTTCGATAAAGTGACCGAATTATTCACAATTATCGCCCTGGCGATGTGATAACAATACTTCAGCCGGTCATTGCAAATTACCCGCAAACCCTTCTGCTTATACATATAGCCCACCACCACGCTGCCGGAAAAGGCGTCCAGCATACTCTTCACACCCTCCGGCGTATTCAGCCAAATCCAATCGGTCAATTTCTGCTTGGAGCCGATGAAGTTAGTCACATAAATCGGCAGGTCCTTGGCGGAATCGATATTGTCATCGGTGATCCGCGTGTCCCGAACCGCCTCCGCGTACATCTCCTCCGACTCCGGCATGATAAGCGGCATCAACTGCAATTCCGCCTGAGTCTCCAGTAGAAATCTTGTATTTTCCAGAACACTATTCATCTACCGACTCGCTTAAAATTCGGATTGCTGGCTCTACAGTACAAAAAATAAGACACAAAACATTACCTGTCAAGGGACTTATTGACACATAAA
>JABMRZ010000545.1 GCA_013202315.1 Candidatus Tariuqbacter arcticus
AATGTGGGTTAAGAACCCACCATACGACTCGTTCCCACGCTGCCGCGTGGGAATGCATATTGCTGTCGACTGCGGAGAGTCGACAGCACCCGATTTATCTAATCCTTAAATCGTGCGATTAATTTAGCCACTTCGTCGGTGTATTCCGGTTTTTCGGTGTCTTGGTGGAATTTGCCGGTGAGGATTTTGCCTTTGAGCTCTTCGGGAGTCATTTTCTGCGCTTTCTTAAGGGAGACGGTGTTATCCTTAATATTTTTCATAAGGTCCAATGCCTCCGCTAATTTGTTGCGCCTGCCGTATTGAGTATGGCAATTGGATACCACTTCAATAACTGAGAATCCATGATGGTTCAGCCCGTCCTTGATGTATCTTTCCAGCATTGTGCCGTTGGTAACTATGCCGCGGGCGATATAAGAGGCGCCTGCGCCTCTCGCCAGTTCCACCAGATCGAAATTGGGATCGATGTTGCCGTAAGGGGCGGTGGCGGCTCTGGCGCCGTGAGGGGTAGTAGGTGAATACTGCCCGCCGGTCATTCCATAGATGTAGTTGTTGCAGATAATCAGAGTGATGTCGATATTGCGCCGGCAGGCGTGGATGAAGTGATTCCCGCCGATGGCGGTGGAATCTCCATCGCCGGCGATGACGATGACATGCTTGTCGGGACGCACCAGTTTTATGCCAGTGGAGAAGGTCAGCGCCCTGCCGTGAGTGGTGTGCAGGGTGTTCATATCCAAATAGCCGGGCGCCCGCGATGTGCATCCGATACCGGATATGACCGCGGTGTCGTTTTTATCCCAGCCGAGCGCGTCGATCGCTCTTATCATCGCTTTCACAATGATTCCGATTCCGCAGCCGGGGCACCACATATGGGGCATTTTCTCCATACGGAGATATTTTTCATATTGAAAGGACATTATTTCACCTCCATAATCTTCTGGGTTATTTCTTCGGGTTCGATGGGGACGCCGCCGGTCTTTTGCACGCCGTAAATGGGAATGTCGGGTCCCAGGGCTTTTTCCACTTCGCCTATCATCTGTCCTAAGTTCATTTCGGGGACGATGGCGGCTTTAATTGAATGCCGGTATTTCCGCAGGTGTTCCAGCGGGAAGGGCCAGACGGTGATGGGTCTGAACAGCCCGATTTTGACGCCAGCTTGCTGAGCTTCCAGCATTGCGACTCTAGCTGAACGGGCGGTGGAGCCGAATGTTACCAATAAGATATCGGCATCATTGGTGTCGATTTCCTCGAAGCTTTCGATGTCGGCGATGTTGGCGGTGATTTTCCTCTCCATCCTGACTTCATCTGCGTGGCACACTGCGGGATTAGTGGTGGGGAAGCCGGTTTTATCGTGGTTCAAGCCGGTGGTGTGGAAGCGGTATCCTTCAAAATAAGCCGCCATTGGCGGGACATCACCGAAGGAAGTGTCATAGGTGCAGTATTCTTCCGGGGGGACGGTGGGCTTTTGCCGGTCGACGATTTCAATTTCTTCGGGTTCGGGCAATACTACCCCTTCGGACATATGCCCCAGGATTTCATCGATGAGCACAATCACCGGAACGCGGTATTTTTCCGACATATTGAAGGCTCTGATGACCTCCATATAGACTTCCAGCAGGGTGGAGGGGGCGGAGACGATGATGGGATGGTCGCCGTGAGTGCCCCATTTGGCTTGCATCAGGTCGGCTTGAGCGGGGGCGGTTGGCAGTCCGGTGGAAGGTCCCCCCCGCATCACATTTACGATGACGCAGGGGACTTCGGTGATGCAGGCGAAGCCGAGGTTTTCCATTTTCAGGGAGAATCCGGGACCGCTGGTGGCGGTTATAGTTTTAGCTCCGGCTAAAGAAGCGCCGATTATCGCTCCCATAGCGGCGATTTCATCTTCCATTTGGATGAAGGTGCCGCCGTATTTGGGCAGCAATTCCGCCGCAATGGCGGCGATTTCGGAAGAGGGGGTGATGGGGTAGCCGGCAAAGAATCTGCACCCCGCCATTATCGCCGCCCGGGGGACCATTTCGTTGCCGGTCCAGAATATCTTTTCCTTTGACAATTTTAGCTCCGGTACATTATTTAAATAGTTCAAGCGAAAATATTGAATCAGATTTTTTCTTTTTTGCCTCTTTTTCTCTAATTTTATCTTTTTCAAAAATTTCATATAATTTATTTTTAAATTCTTCAGGAGTTTGCCCATATATCTGTTTAAAAGCCATACGATTTCTCCGAACCATGCCTTTGCTATAATAAAACATGAGCGATAATTTAAGTGCTCTAAGCAATTTTTTATCCCATTTGTCCGATATGTATTGTCCATTTAGTTTATCTATTGGTCGAAAGCGCATTGGATAAGACAAAGCGCCAAGTCTATTTATTTCATTTATTCTATAATAAAAATACTCAGGAGTATCATTATTGTCTTCTGAATTATATAAGACATATACCCGGATGTCATTAAAACCATATTTTTGAGCCAACTTGATAGATTCTTGAATATGAGTATCTTCTGAATGATTATCAAAAGCAAGTCTTAGTGGTTTTATATTCAACTTGGATATTAGCTTAATTTTTTGTTCATCGAGCAGTCTGCAATCTAATCCTTGGTTAAAATCAATTTGAGTAATACCAGCATTATTAATAAAATTGAGCAAAATATCAATGTCTTTTTCAAAGTTTGGAGAAGCCAACCAATTATTATCCCAAAATATTATTTTCCTTTTTGTAACATCAATATCTTCCGGCCAATTTTCTTTAACGATAAAATCAGGTTCGTGTTTTCTTACAGCGCAGAATCGACATTTTCTTGTACATCCGCGAGTTGTGAAGCTAATGGAATATTGTAAATTTAAATATAAAAAAAGTGGCTTATCGTCGATTAAAATAATATGTTCTGAAGGATCTTGTTTTACATTTAAGGATTGTGACCTTTTTATAAATCTATATTAAATAACTATCTATTTGCCAAATATTTATAACATTAGCAGGAACCTTCGTTAATTAATCAATCCTATTTCTCTTTCTAACTCAATCCAACTACTTTTCTTTACATATAATTCGGCAATTTTTTCAGGAGATATTTTTTTAATTTTATCTCTTATTTCATGGAATGTTCCGCTTAGTAGGTTGTATAATAAATTCAATGATTCATTTGTTGTTATTATAAAAATATTGCTATTCCATAGGTCATAAGCATGTTTTAATTTTCCAAGTGCGTGATACATATCGCCACCAAGTTGTATTTCAAAGACATAAGTTGGCGCCCCCTCTTCTATTTTTCTCCAGACAACATCTAATCTCTCATTTCCCATTCTATATTCCTTCTGACTTATTAGCCCGTTTAGTTTTCCAATATGAACTAATAATTCTTGAAGTTCTCCATGTTTTATTACGAACTCACCTTTTTCTTGAGATTCTTGTATTATCCTTTTAGTCAATTCTAAAGTTTTTGATGGAGGTGAAATCATGTAACTAAATTCCTCTTCAAAACATTTGTAGAGAATGTCAACATTTTCCTGCCGTAGTAAATTGACAGTTTTTTGCATCTCGTAAATATGTAGTTTAAGTTTGCTAAAACTGATTCTCTTGTTTGTCCAGTCCTTTTTGTACAATAGAACCTCTTGCAAAAGTCGATTGATTTCGTGAATGACTAAACACAATATCGTTAAACACCGATTTTTTACTACAAATATTTTAGAAAATGGAACACTTTCATCGAAGAACAGGTAAAAATGAGAATTTTGTTGATTTTTAG
>JABMRZ010000546.1 GCA_013202315.1 Candidatus Tariuqbacter arcticus
AAATAACTCTAATTATTATATATGCTATCGACTGCGGAGAGGCGACAGCACACTGTATTGATTTGGGCAACAGACGCTTCGGGAAATACTATAGATTAAAATGCGGACGCATCAAATTCGCTGGGTTCGAAGATATCATGGAGAATCGGAATATCAAGGAAAAGGGCTAATATCATCACGGCTGTCGCCGCTATAACTGCGGCCATTAACAAAGTTTCACGATATAGTTTCTCCGGCTGTTGGACGGAACTGTCAGTTTTGAATCCCAGGTTAAGATAAATCGCCATAACCAGCGAAATGAACGGAAAGGATACTATGAGTTCAAAACGGTACCTCATTATGAACGCTCCAAAGAAAAGCATTGCCATAGAGGCGAAGAACATTATTGAAACCAGAAGCTTCTTTTCATCATAGAAACCGAATGAATTTCGATATTCTTCTGCTCGGATTGGGTCATCTATCGCTCTATATTCCGCAAATCTCTTGATAGCCATAAAATATGCTCCTATCATCCAATAACTCACTAAAAGTGAAGTGATTGGCAATGCCTCTACGCCAACAATATACCATCCGGCAAGCATTCTTATCGGATTGTTGATTGATTCCGTCAATACATCGAGATATGGTTTTTCTTTGGTTCTTAAGGGGGTAATGTTATAAATACAGCCCATAATCCAAAACAGGGCGATTGTACCCGCCAATTGGATTGAAATTAATAGACTTACACTAACTCCGGCGATCATAAGAAATATCCACTGGACATAGGCTAAGGGGATATTCACTTTGCCGGAGGGGACCGGTCTGAATTTTTTCGTCGGATGAACTCTGTCAAACGGCGCATCCATGACTTCATTCAGCACATAATTGCTTGAAGCGGTTAAACAGACAGCGAGCAAGCCGATCAAAATCCGCGTAATGAGTTCCATATTGAACCTGCCCGGTTCCAAAGATAAAGCCACAATGATGCCGGGCAGGACGAATACACTCTTGAACCAATGATCAATCCGGGCAATCCGAAAATGCCCCATAAATGTTGGTTGAACAATCGAGTTCATAATATTTTCCCTGAAAATAGCTGCGAGTTGCGAGATTCGAGTTTAGAGCCGCGGATTCGAGACTGTAGTGTGGGTTCTCAATCCAACTTTCCGGCGGTATGATGGTTCACTTCGATTAAATTTGATTGTCTATTTGAGCAATATCAATTTCCTGCTTTCACTAACCGCTCCGCACTTCATTTGCACGATATATATTCCCGAAGGGAGGGGAACGCCGTTGAAATCATTACCATCCCAATTCAGCTGATAGCTGCCAGCTGCTTGCTGACAGCCCAACAATACCGCTACTTCCCGCCCAATAACATCATATACCGCCAATTTCACATACCTGTCAGCTTGGAGCTGATAGCTGATAGCTGTAGATGAATTGAAAGGATTGGGATAAGCGGATAAAATTTTGAATTTTGAATTTTGAGTTTTGAATTGCTTCACCCCCGACAAATCGGGATTACTGTAGATGAATACCTCATCATAAAGAGGGTATTCTCCATAATAACTTGAAAACATAAAATCGTCAACTCCATCTCCATTAACATCACCGGCATAGCCCATTCGACCGTTTCCACCCACAACAACCGGGAATTCAAGAAGCAGATCATATTCTTTTTCACTGCCCATTCCGGGATGCAGAAAGAAGACATTAATTTTACCGCCCGCCCAATCGTTCAACATCACATCTCCCCAGCCGTCGTTATTGACATCACCAGCGTAGGCGCATCCTGATGAAGAATTACCATCCCCAGCTAAATGCACATCATAAAGTGTATCCACTTCTTCACTGCCATAGAAGAGATAAGCGTCACACGAATTATATTCATCCGCCCGTACTACAATTTCATCATTGCCGTCGTCATTCACATCCGGTGTTATGAAGGAACCGTTGCCCAAAATACCGTTGGTTCTGAATTCCCAGTCAGGAATGGTATCGGGTTCAGCCCCGCCGAAAAAAGCCATCCTGCCGTCACGAAACTGCGGGTAGGGTCCATGCCAGCCTCTTGCGACAATGTCGTCACAGCCGTCGTTGTTCAGATCACCGCTGCAGGAAATATAATCGCTGAAGGAATTAATTTCGTTGGGATTAGCTGTAATGGAAAAATCAGGGATGGAATCCATATCAGATCCTCCATAATATACATACATCTTACCACGAGGAGAGTCGGTTAGATCATGGTTCCTAGCTGAAACAGCCAGATCAAAGATACCATCTCCATTGAAATCTCCCATAGATGAAGTGAGTCCAAAGCTTGTAAATGAACTGGTATACAAAGTATCCGGTTCAAGCACAAGATCAGCCTGGTTGTCCAGCAAAGGACCGCCGAAATAGATATAGGTCTTGGAATTGTCTTGAGATCCGAAATCAGCGCTGATGCAAAAATCGGGATATGAATCGCCGTTTAAATCTCTGCATTCCATCGGCAGGCTGCCGTAGCCGAATTCGTAAGGTTCGGTGAAAATCATATCGGGGATGGTGTCCATCTGCCCTGTAGATCCCCCGTAGTAGAGATATACTTCGCGGGTTCCCCAATTGGCGATTAATATATCATCGTATCCGTCCATATTCTGGTCTCCAGCGGATACCAAATACCTGCCGAATTCGCTGTTGGATTCCGCGCCGGTGCAGTGCCAGATGGGTTGGTAGTCGTCGGGTTGGGCAAAGGAAGACAGGGGAATAAGAACGAACAATATATAGATGTTTAGAATGAAGGATATTAAGACGGTGGGGATAATTTTTTGGATATTCATAGCAGGGATTCCAGTTAATTCTTTGCTTGAATTTATCTACATAAGAGCCAATTTCGTGCCAATAGTTATACAAGCAGGGATGAATTGAGTGAATGTGTAATATATATACATTTGTGTACACAACACGCACAATTGAATCGAAGAAATCGTGGTGTAAAAATCATTAGATTCTTACACATTCATTGTAAGAGTCCATCTCTTACATTAACATTTCCCCTTATTAAAATTTACAGGGATGCAAGGGAT
>JABMRZ010000547.1 GCA_013202315.1 Candidatus Tariuqbacter arcticus
GGGATTGCACCCGGAAGAGGGGGCTTCGCAGTTAGACACTCGACATTGGAAATTTAAAATAGAAAGATTCACAGTAAATTAAGTAATGAAGTAATAATAAGGATTCACAGTAATAAAGTAATGAAGTAATAATTCTAAAAAAACTGGCGATATCGACAATTTTTTATCGATGTTGCTGCAATAAGCGCCTAACATCCCATTCACCGTCTTACAAGCCCCCAGTCCTCAGCCCCTATCATACTTGAAACTTGGCACTTTATACTTGATACTCACTTCACCAACACCGCCTTTATTACATCCTCAAAATCACCCGCTTCCATACGAATGAAATAAATTCCACCCGCCAGCTTGGATGCGTCCCAATTTACAGTATATTCCCCCGGCTCGAGACGGCTCTGCAAAAGGATATCGACCTGTCGACCAAGAACATCGAAGACCCGAATGCTGACATCGCCCGCCTCCGGCAGGGCGAAATCGAACGATGTGCTGGGATTGAAGGGATTGGGGTAATTCTGCGATAAGGAATAGCTTTCGGGCAGGGCGGTCAGAAGTTCCCCGCCGGCTTCATCCCAACCGGAAACAATCCATTCGCCGATACCGTTGTAATCCCCTTCAAAGCCGGTCTTTTCGAAAGTGAAACTGCTCTCGGAAATAATATTCGAGGGATGCTGACCTACTCGTCCCCAGTAAGTATAAATACCCGCCGGCGCGCCTGCAGGGACATATTGAGACATTTCCCTGATAATCGAAGCGCTGGGAGCCATACTCATATTCGTCCTAAGAAGCAACGGTCCAAAAAGCGAACTGTCGGGCATAACGACTTCAATCCACCCATCGTAGAAAGCGGTGGAAGCCCCGTCGTTGACGATGCTCAA
Source organism: Candidatus Tariuqbacter arcticus (assembly GCA_013202315.1). GTDB lineage: Bacteria > Electryoneota > Tariuqbacteria > Tariuqbacterales > Tariuqbacteraceae > Tariuqbacter > Tariuqbacter arcticus. Next base: position 876 of record JABMRZ010000547.1, read on the forward strand.
AGAATATTGGAATTCGCCCCCTTCAGGCGGAATGATTACCGGGGGATTGACCGGAGTAATGACGATGGTCAATTCGGGCGCATCTCTGCCGGTGGTGAACAGTATCGCCATCGCCGAGTCGATGGGGGCGGCGTGCAGGTCATACGAATCGTTGTATAGATACTGCAAGCCGTCGGTCTGAGGATAATTTTCAATGCCCACCGTGCATTCGGTGGGGTCGGATACACGCTTATACTGGAATTTTATTTCGCCGTCGCCGGTTATGGTCTCATAATGAACTGGATCGTAAAGAATAATCTGAAAGGTCTCAATAGCCGTAGATGGATTATACTGTCTTACCCCGGAAAACTCCACGATGAATATATGTTCCGAAGGGTCATAATAGCTGGCGACTGTCCCTACATCCTGAGGCGACAAGTCTTCCCAGAAGGGCGCTATCATCGCCGGAGGACCATCCCCATCAGGAATGGAACTGTTGGAATAATCGGTGATGTTGGTTTCCCCCATCGCTATCCAGCCGTTGCCGCAGACGGAGTAGCGGGTGTAATCGGCTCCGTAATAAGTGAAAGTGAAGGGCAGATCATATCGGAAAGTCTGGTCATCTTCAGTGAAAACGATTTCCGTTCCGGAACCGCCCAAATTAGGGTCGATTTCAATCCAGTCATAGTCCGGTAAAATGGGAGCGTCGTTGATATCGTAAGCCGAGTAGCCGTAATTATCGGGACCTGTAGGCACATTGAGTATGTCCCCCACGGTCAGGCTGAATTCATCTTCGGCGGCATAACTGTGTTCGCCGGAAATATCGCAACTAAAATCTACATCATAATTTTGGGGACAGGATGAACTAACGGTCAAATTCATCACCGCTGAAGCAGAGCTGTCCGGTTCTAAATCACCATATTCGCCGGTTGTGGAATTCAAGATGATATTGGGGTCAGAAGTTGAAAGGGCGAGTAAAACCTCCAGCGCAGGACTGGTTCCCTCATTCAAGAGGAATACTTCGATATCGGCGGTTTCTCCGGGGTCCAGCGCCATATTGCCGTTCCCGCCGTTGGAATCGTCCACCAGGACGCGCAGAACGGTGATAACCGGCGCGTGGGCGGTTATTTCAAAGCCGGTCGTCCAGCTTTCTGTCGAAGTGTAAGCCTCAATTTCAAATTCTATAATATATTCATCAGGCGCATCGGGCGCAAGGGTGATGCGAAAAGCGCCGGGGACGGTCGAGGCCCCATTAGCGGGGATATTGCCGAAATAAGCGGTGGAATCGATTATTGTCACTAACAAGTCATCCGAACGGATGACAGCATTGACGCCGATGGCGTTTACCACCCCCACATTCAGCAAAGTCATATCGAGAAGCGCTTCCTCGTCATAATCGAGCAGATTATTGGGGTTCCAGCCGGCGCCATCATCGACTACCAGCGATTCGAAGACCACATAGGGACCGGACTCCGGTATCAACGGCACCGTTTGAATATAGGGCTCCACATCATGCCCGGTTACCACGAAGACCATTTCACCGGGCAGGGAGGGAGGCTCAAAATAGAGGGTAACCGAACCCCCGGCGTCAGCATATTCCGAATTCCATACTTCCTCCTCCGCATCGGAATAAGCGCAGACCATCACCCAATGGGGATAGCCCGAAACATCGACCGTAATTTCGGTCGTCCCCAAATAGACCACCGGCGGATGCTGAACCGATATTTGGGCGGGGACATCGGTCCATAAATCCACCGACCCATCGCCCAAAACATTATACATTTCAAAATAGCGCCGGGTCATCCCGCTGTTCCCGTAGTACTCGAAGTATTTCAGCTTTCCATAGTCGGTCATCCCGTTTATCCAGGTGAAGTTGACCGTATCGGCGGGGAACTGGTTATCGTAGAAGCCTTCGTAGAGCCGCTTTTCCAGAATATCATCTTCGCCCCAATATGAAGAGACGGAAGCTCCCCAGAAAGCTATTGCGCCGTGAGGGTCTCTTGTCCAAGTTTCGCCGAAGCACTCCCCCACAGTATATTGCCCGGTCAGGCAGGCGTAGCTCTGAATGAAAGGATAGACCGTATTGATGAGCGCCTGGACATTACCCTGCGAAAACGGAGGCCCATCCGCCCAGGAAGTGGTGCCGCCATGCCCGGAATAGGTCCCCTGGGAACGCCCTTGATTGAAGGCGTTGGTTACCTGAGCAGTGGTGGCGTTATATGTGTGGCAGTAAAGCCGGTCTGAAGTATAGCCGAGCGGATCGAGATACCGTTCGATGACATAATTGTGGGTGCCTTCGGAAACCGACCAATTATCGTTGGAAGCCATGAAAGTAGCGTGCTTCTCCCAATCGTCATTCCCCGTCCATAACACCTGTTCATATTCCAGAATCTTATTAACCATATTCTGCAAATCGGCGGGAGAACCGGGCGACAATCTGCTCACCCATAAATCAATCGAATAGTAGACCCCATCCATATCGCCGTAATACAAATCGGTGGCGGGACTGCCGGTCCCCTGACCAACCCAATTGGGAATAAACGGTGTATCCCCCACTAACAGCACATACAGGGGCGGAATATCCCAGGTATAATAAGCGTTCAAGATATAACTCTGTATTTCACCAGTGGAACTCCCGGTTTCGGAAGTGGTAGCCAAGTGGATATTATAACCCTTGGAATGCTTCCAATCCAATAACGGTTCGATGATTTGCAGGTATTCGGGAATGTCGGCGCTGATGACCAAATACATTATGGGAGAAATAAGAGCGTCGGTCTCGAAAACGCCGGGGTTGGCGATTAATGCGTCGATGAAGCGGTTGAATTGAGGGTTGTTGAACCTTTCCAGGTTGCTGGCGGTTTGATTCATATCGCCGCCGATGAAGGTGAACCTCAACCGTAGATCGTCGATGATGGAAATCTTCCCCTGCGCGGGATTATAATCCAGCGGTCTGATGGTTATGACCGCGATTTGATGACCGCGGAAGACTGCGTAATCTTCGACTTCGGCAATAGGCGAATTGGAATAGCGGTCGGCGGAATAGTATGAGGAATTAATCTGGAATTCATTCCTGGCGCCGGCAACCTTCTCCAATGAAGGTTGAACGGGGTATATCCTCCCTTCAGCGCCCAAATCGGTCAGAGCGAATTCAAGGCGATGAATTTCTTCCGTTGAAACGGCAACTTCAGCGCCGAAGGGGATTTCCAGGAACAGGCGGTAGATGGGAATTTCCGGCTCGCCGATATCTCCTGAAACACCGGAATTCTCCCAGTAAAGACGGGAATAGGCTTCGCCTTCGGCTTCGATGTTTTCGATTAAGACGCCGTCTATATTCAAATCGATGACTGCGCCTGTTTGATGGGCGGAAATTGTGACAGCTTTCAAGCCTCCATCAGTGGAAACGCCGTTGAATGGGACGAAATTCCCAGCGAGGACGGTTAGCGATACTGTCAGTATGACTACGAACGATGATGCGAGTGTGCGCATTTCAGCCTCCGAATTTATGTGGATTTAAATGTAATTTCACCATAGTGGACCAGAGACACGGAGAACAATAGAATCTTTGTGAACCTTTGTGTCCTTTGAGCCTTTGAGGTGAAAGAAATACTTTCATTATCAGTTATCCCAACTGTTAGGGATGAAGGTTTAATATAAACAAATATTTCACAAACACATTAGACAAAAGTATATATTTATCTATTTTAACAATATAAGTTTTTTTTTAGATTGTTTCAATAAAAGCAAGTTATTTTTTCAAATTGGGTATCGATAACCAGCAGCAGTGTCTTGAAGTTTTCATTGAAATCACTCATCTACATTAGGTTTAGCAGAAAGCGTTTGAAAATGACGATGTTTATAGTTATATTTAGCAATGCGTTTGCGTAAACATATCGCAGCCGACCTTGCACTGCTCTTTCTGACGGCGCTCTGGGGGCTATCATTCCCCTTAGTAAAGACAGCCTTGATGGAGAGCGGGACTTTCACCTTCATCACCATTCGCTTCGTCATCTCAGCGATAATCCTCTATCCGTTCATAAAGCGGGGCGAGAGACTGCTTCCCCGGCCGATATTGGGATGGGGGATAATTTTGGGATTATCGGTCTTCGCCGGGTTCGCACTTCAAACTTGGGGGTTGACTTTAACCACTGCTTCGCGCTCGGGGTTTATCACCGGGATGCTGGTGGTGATGGTGCCTTTCTTAGCGGTTCCGATACTTCATTCGCAGTTGAAGTTTCGTCATCTTATCGCCGCTTTCGCCGCGCTGGCGGGGATATTTATGCTTACCCGCCCGGATTTGGATCGGATTAATACAGGTGATGTTTTGACCTTGGGCTGCGCCTTCGCCTTCGCATTGCAGACGGTTGTTCTGCAGAAGATTGGGAAGCGGGAATTGAGCCTTCGGCTGGCATTTTATCAGATTGTCTTCATAGCAGCGCTTTCCCTGCCGGTGGGGATAATTGCGGAGGGGTTCAGAGGGGTGGGGTCGGCAAAAGTCTGGGGCTTGGCGGCGCTAACGGCATCGCTTTCCACCGCCTTGGCGTTTTGGATTCAAGCGCGTTTTCAGCCGATGACCAAGGCTCAAAGCGCGGCGGTGATTTATTCGATGGAGCCGGTCTTCGCCGCCATTTTCGCCAATATATTATTGGGAGAATTGATGCCGAACGCCTTGGGCGCAGGTTTAATCATAATGGGAATGATTGCAGCGGAGTGGCGGAGGGATAACCGACAATAAAGTGTTCCTACTATTATTTGAAAATGAAGATAAATATATCTATATTTATTAAATGAAACTGATAGATGAGTTGTCAATTTTAAATAATCAAAGAAAAGCTCCTGAGGTAATAATTCTATGTTGAAAAAACTGCTATCACTTATATTCATCTTAACTATCGCCAATTTGGCTTTCTCCGAAGAACCGTTAGAAAAACGCACCCTGCACAACGGAATGACCCTTATCACTCAGGAAGACCATTCGCGGGACATTGTGGCGATTTGCACATATGTCAACGGTGGAGCGCGCACCGAAACGCCGGAACTTTCCGGATTATCCCACTACTTCGAACACCTGATATTCCGAGGAGGAACCTCGAAACAAGCCGAACTGGAAATGCGAAAAAAATTCAAGGCGCTGGGCACCTTCTACGGATACACCTTCGAAGACGGAACCTGTTATTATATCGTGGTACCCAAGGAAAACCTGCCGGAAGCGCTGGACAGATACTGCGATGTCCTGCTCAACCTGGAAATAACCCAAAGCCGGGTGGAAACCGAACGAGGCATCATTCTGGAAGAATTCTCCCAGAGCTATTTCGATGTCCCGCATGGGATGACTTACTATAATCTCTATCAGACAGCATACACCAACCATCCGTACGGTCAGACCGTTATCGGCGATTCAGCGGTGGTGCGAAAAGCGAATATGGAGGTCTTCCAAAAATTCTACGATGAGAGGTACACTCCCGACCAATTCGTCACCGCGGCGGTGGGAGATTTCAATACCCGAGAATTGACAGCCGAAATCGAAAAGACCTTCGGTAAATTTCCCGCCGGGGGGATGAATTTTGAACTGGGTAAAATCGAACCGCCTCAAGGCGAATTCCGCCAGGTGAACCACCATATGCCGGTCTCCAAAGTCAGCTTCGCTCTGGGGTTTCACATTGTCCCATATTCAGCGCCGGAATTTCCCACCATCGAACTGTTAAACCACGCTTTGACCAATTACACCAGCGGCAGATTAGTCAAACGACTGGTGAAGGAAACCGGGTTATTCTCCAATATATTCAGCTATATGGACCGCACCAAGGATCCGGGACTGTGGATGATATTCGGAGATTTGGAAACGGATAAAATGGACGAAGCCTTCTCCGCCCTGTTCACTGAATTATCAAAAATGGTGACGGAAGGATTGAGCCCGGCGGAATTGGAATCGGCGAAAGGCGAGTTGAGCAGGGAATATAAGTCGAGTCGTGAATCCTTCTTCCGCCGGGCGGAATCGCTGTGCCTGTATGAACTGACTTCCAATCTGTCCCTGGAAGGACTGTATACACAGCGAATTTCCGCCGTTGATGAGGAAAAAATCGACAAAGCGGCGGAAAGGTTCCTCAGGCTGAACAACGCCACTTTATCCTTAGTCCTGCCGGAAGGTTTTATAGCTCCAATCGCTTCAGTATGGGCGGACAGGCTTCGGGTGAAAGTTGAAGAACCTGTCACCAGCGCTCAAGCGGTTATTCCACCAGAAGAAATTCAGTTGGCAAACGGTGTAGTGTTGCTGCTTCAGTCGGACAAATCATCGGAAATGGCTTCGATGGAAATCTATGTGCGCGGAGGATTGTGGGCTGAACCGGAGGGTCAGGAAGGGGCGGCGGACTTTCTGTGCCGTGCGCTGACCAGGGGAACAATGGAAATGAACGGCGCTGAATTCGCCGAAATCACCGGTAAACTGGGAATTTCACTGTCCGCGCAAGCTAAAGAAGATTTCTGCCGGATGTCTCTCAATTCCACTTCCGATGTATTTATGCAAGGGGTGGAACTGGCGGGGCTGGCTTTCACCCGGCCGGGACTGCGGGATGATGATATCGAATCCATCCGCCGGGAAAAATTAGCCGAAATCCGCGCCATCGGTGATGAAACTTACGATATGACCCGAATGGAATTTAACCGCCTGTTATATAAAAATAACCCTTACCAGCGCCCGATAATGGGCTATGAGAAATCGGTGGAAAAGATATCGCGGGAAAACCTGTTGGATTTCCACCATAAATTATTCTGCGGAAAGAACATCATCATCGCCGCGGCGGGGAACTTCAATGCCGGCAAAGTCATTCAACTAACAGGAGAAATCTTCAGCGAAATCGAAGCGGGGGAACAATTCGCATATAAACCCCAAAGAGAACATCGACCAAGCAAACCTATAGTGGAAATCATCGATAAAGAGCGGGCGCAGACTACCTACAACCTGGGATGGGCGGCTCCATCAGCGAAAAGCGAAGACTACCTGCCGTTGACCATGGCACTCAGAATTTTAAGTTCGCAGATGTTCTTCAGGTTCGTCTACGAAGAAGGGATTTGCTATCGGATGTGGACCCGCTATACCGAAATGATTGGGCCGGGGAAGTTCTGGTTTGAAACGGGAATTTCGCCGGAGAATTACGGCTTTTCTAAAACCGAAGTGCTCAAAGAATTTAACAGCTTTCTCAAGAATCCGATTACCGAGGAGATGCTGAGCGACGCCAAGCGGGAGTCGCTTCAGACGATGAAATTGGGGACTGAAACTACCACCGAGCGAGCGAGAACCCTGGCGAAGTATTACCTCTTGGGCTACGGACCGGATTATATATACAGATTCCCCTATCTAATAAACAAAATAAGCGCTAAACAGGTGAAGAAAGCGGCTAAGAAATACCTGAAACCCGATGGATATTCACTGCTGGTCGTGGGGAAGACTAAATAAAATTATAAATGTATAATTTAAAATACAGAATTTAGTAACATTATAGCTCTTTGAAGTTGGCGAGATTGGGGACAATCCCGCCTCCACACGATTGGCATTACACCGTGGAGTCGGGGTTGTCTCAACCCTGACGAGAGGTAATTTCTTATAATTGAGGCTATTGCATAAGTCACGAAAAAGTGTCACACTGAACGCAGTGAAGGGTCTCTCTTTTATTAAGTGTATAATAAACAGGAGATTCTTCAC
>JABMRZ010000548.1 GCA_013202315.1 Candidatus Tariuqbacter arcticus
AAATGAGAGACCCTTCACTGCGTTCAGAATGACAGTAACATTATAGCTCTTTAAAAATGTCGGGATTGAGGACAATCCCGCCATTTTTAAAGAGCTATAATGTTACTAATTCAGCATTCATAATTCTATTAGGAGCATAAGGTTTGGACAGCCTGATCCTCGTTCCTCTGATCCCTCTGATAGGTTTTATTATAAACGGATTCTTCGGCGGCAGACTCCCTGAGAAACTGGTGGGAATCATCGCCTCAGCCGCCATCGGCATCTCCTTCATTATCTCCATCAGACTCTTATTCCACCTCCTTCAGCTTCCTCCGGAAGACCGATATCCGGGAATTGTGCAGAATTTCTTTACCTGGCTAACCGCGGGTGATTTTAACCTCTCTTTCGCCCTCCTGCTCGACCCTCTGTCGGCGGTGATGATACTGGTAGTTACCGGAGTCAGCTTCATCATTCACATCTATTCTATCGGCTATATGGCGGGGGACCGGGGCATCGCCCGCTACTTCAGCTTCCTGAACCTCTTCGTCTTCTTTATGCTGTTGTTAGTTATGGGCAGCAACTACCTCATCCTCTTCATCGGCTGGGAAGGCGTGGGATTATGTTCATATCTCCTTATCGGCTTTTGGTTTGAAGATAAGCAGAAAGCCATCGCTGGTAAGAAAGCCTTCATCGTGAACCGCATCGGCGACTTCGGTTTCCTGATAGGTATGCTGTTGATATTCGTTACCTATCAATCGTTCGAATTCAGCGAAGTTTTTCATAGAGCAGGCGCCTGGAATTGGGTTCCGGCTTCAACCATTACCGCCATAACTATATTGCTCTTCGTCGGCGCCGCCGGTAAATCGGCTCAGATACCGCTGTATATCTGGCTGCCTGACGCTATGGCGGGCCCCACTCCCGTCAGCGCTTTGATACACGCCGCCACTATGGTTACCGCCGGGGTTTATATGGTCGCCCGCAGTAATATACTATACGCTTTATCGCCGACCGCGCTTTTGATAGTAGCCGTAGTCGGCGGGCTGACTGCCCTTTTAGCCGCCACCATCGGAATCGCCCAAAATGACATTAAAAAAGTGCTGGCGTATTCCACCGTCAGCCAGCTCGGCTATATGTTCCTCGCCTGCGGCGCGGGAGCCTTCGCCGCCGGAATCTTCCATTTGATGACCCACGCTTTTTTCAAAGCGCTGCTGTTCCTCGGTTCAGGCTCGGTCATTCACGCAATGCACCACCATTATCATAAAATCGGCAATCATAAGGATGACCCTCAGGATATGCGCAATATGGGCGGTCTGAAAAACAAATTACCGATAACCTTCTGGACATTTTTACTTGCAACGCTGGCGATTTCCGGCATCCCCGGATTTTCAGGCTTTTTCTCCAAAGATGAAATCCTCTGGAAAACCTTCGCTTCCGGCAATACCTTGCTTTGGGTCGTCGGCTTGATCACCGCCGGTATTACCGCCTTCTATATGTTCCGCCTAATCTATATGACCTTCTACGGTGATTTCAAGGGGGGCGATACCGATGAACACATTCACGAATCCCCTCCGGTGATGACCCTCCCGCTGGTCGTATTAGGGATACTCGCAATCGTTGGCGGCTATATCGGAATGCCGCACATCTTCAAGGTTACTAACCTATTTGAAGGCTTCCTTCATCCCGTATTCGCCCAGGGGCAGGATATTCTGGAACACAGCGGACACCATTTCCTCCATTCAGCCTCCACCGAATGGACTTTGATGATTGTATCGGTCGTTGTGGCGGTCATCGGCATCTATATAGCGTTCACTTTCTACCGCAGGAAGCAGGAGATACCGCAGGCGTTCGTCGCCAGGAATCCCAAACTGCATAGAGTGGTCTATAATAAATACTATGTGGATGAAATCTACCGCGCCGCCGTCATCGTCCCTCTGGTGAAAGTTTCCGATTTTATGTCCGACTTCTTGGATGAAAAAATTATCGATGGGCTGGTGAACGGCACCGCCTCCTTCTTCAAAGCCATCGCCGGGCAGTTGAGAAAAATACAAACCGGCTTCGTGCAAAACTACGCCTTGATGATGTCCATCGGCATCATCATCATTTTAGGGTATCTGATTCTTAAGTAGAGTGGGTTCTTAACCCACCATATATTTAAACTCGCAGCTCGCGGCTCGCAACTATTAATCTGCAACCCCCAACAATCTAAACTCAATAAATGGATTACCTTCTTTCAATCGTTATCTTCCTGCCCCTGGCTGGGGCGATTGTCCTGCTGTTTCTACCGAAGGGATCGATCACGCTCATCAAAATTGTGAGCCTGATCGCATCGCTTTTGACCTTCATCATTTCCCTGAAACTCTATTTCGGATTCGATGTCAGCAGCGCCGATTTCCAATTCGTGGAAAGATACCAGTGGATTCCAGACTTCGGCATCACCTATCAATTGGGCATCGACGGCATCAGCCTTCTGCTCGTCCTGCTGACCACCTTCCTCACCGTCCTCTGCGTCTATGGTTCCTTCGGGGTGATTAAGGAGAAGCTCAAAGCGTATATGTTCTGTATGTTGTTCCTGGAGACGGGGATGTTAGGGGTTTTTTGCGCCCTTGACCTGTTCCTTTTCTATATTTTTTGGGAAGTGATGCTGATACCGATGTACTTCCTCATCGGAGTATGGGGAGGTCCAAGGCGGATTTACGCTGCGGTGAAGTTCTTCATTTACACTATGGTTGGTTCCGTATTGATGCTGGTCGCCATCATCTATCTATACCTGCATGGAATGGACGCAGTCTCCGGTGAAAGGACCTTCGACCTGCTGAAATTGATGAACAACGCTCCCCAGAGCTTCTTACCTCAAGCTCAGATGTGGCTTTTCGCTGCCTTCGCTTTAGCTTTCGCTATCAAGGTTCCGATGTTCCCCTTTCACACCTGGCTCCCCGATGCGCATGTTGAAGCGCCCACCGCTGGTTCCGTCATTCTGGCGGGCGTCCTGCTGAAAATGGGGACTTATGGCTTCATCAGGTTCTGCATTCCCCTCTTCCCTCAAGCGGCGAAGGAGTTCGTCCCCCTTATCTCTATACTGGCGTTAATCGGCATCGTCTACGGCGCAATGGTCTCTATGGTGCAGAAGGATTTGAAGAAGCTGGTGGCTTTTTCCTCTGTTTCACACTTGGGATTCGTAATGCTGGGGCTATTCTCCCTCAACCCTCAAGGGATGGTCGGCGGAGTCATTCAAATGATAAATCACGGACTATCCACCGGGGCGCTATTCTTTTTGGTCGGCGTGATATATGAACGGCGTCATTCGCGTATGATAGCCGATTTCGGCGGGCTCGCCCGTCAGATGCCCCGCTACGCCACCGTCTTTATGATTGTAGCCCTTTCATCGTTGGGACTGCCCGGACTCAATGGATTCGTGGGCGAATTCCTGATACTATTGGGAACCTTCCAATCCAACCAGGCTTACGCTATAATCGCCGCTTCCGGCGTCGTCCTCGCCGCAATCTACCTGCTCTGGATGTTCCGACGGACTATGTTCGGACCGCTGGATAAGGAAGAAAACAAGGGTCTAAAAGATTTGAACCTCCGTGAATGGCTGGTGTTCGTTCCTATGTTGATACTCATCGTCTGGCTGGGAGTTTATCCTTATCCCTTCCTGATCAGGATTACGCCTGCGGTGCTGAAAATAGCCGCTATCCTTCAATAAAATATAGTTGTATGTATGATCGATGACCAACTACTTGTAAATCCTGAATTTATATTTTTCATTTTATATTTTTCATTTTAAATTCCATATGAATTACGATATTCTTCTTCCCCATATATTGTTAGCCGGTTCCGGCATACTGCTGCTGCTCATCGACCTTTTCATCCCCGCGGATAAAAAGAGCTTCAATCAACCGCTGGCGATACTGTTCCTGGGAATAACTCTGTTAATTACACTGCTTAAGCTCTGGCCCCATCCCGCTTCCTCCGATATGCTCCACGGCGACAACTTTGCGGTATTTTTTCACGCAGTATTCATCATCGCCGCTATCTTAGTCATCCTGACCGCCGACCAATACCTCCGGCGGTCCAACACCAATATCGGCGAATTCTATTCGCTCATCATCTTCGCCACCTGCGGAGCGGGGATAATGGCCGCCGCCGCCGATTTATTGGTGCTCTTCCTGGGCTTGGAAGTATTATCCATCAGCCTCTATGTCCTGGCTGGAATCCAGCGTGATAGACCCAAATCCAACGAAGCCGCAATGAAATACTTCCTCATCGGCGCTTTCTTCAGCGGTTTCCTGCTCTATGGGATTATGCTTCTATACGCTTCCGGTTCCGGGACGAATATCGCCGCTTTGACCTCATCGGGCAATACACAAAGCCTCACTTTCATTATCGGGGCGGTTTTGGTGCTTATGGCTTTCGGCTTCAAAGCCTCGCTTTTTCCCTTCCACTTCTGGTCGCCTGATGTTTATGACGGCGCTCCCACTCCGGTAACCGCATTTATGGCCACCGGCGCCAAAGCGGCGGCTTTTGCGGCGATTCTGCGAGTTTTCACCGATGTCTTCCCCCAATTGGGTTTGGATGTGAACGCCGCCATATGGCTCGTCGCCGTCCTCACTATGACCGTTGGAAACATTCTGGCGATAGCGCAGCGCAACCTGAAAAGGATGCTCGCCTATTCTTCGATCGCTCACGCCGGATATCTGCTGGTCGGCTTCATGGCGGTAACCGCCACCTCGGCTGAGGCGGTCGACGCTTCCCAAAAGGCGATAATGTTCTACCTCTTTGTCTATACCTTGATGAATGTGGGAGCCTTCACCATCGCCTACCTTGTGAATACCCGGGGCAAAGGTGAATATCAACTGGATGATTTGAGTGGTGTGGGGATGAAAAACCCCTTCATCGCCATAGTAATGGCTGTCTTTATGTTTTCACTTGCAGGAATCCCACCCACCGCCGGCTTCTTCGGTAAATTCTACCTTTTCAAAGCGGCTTTGGACGCCGGTTATATCTATTTAGTGGTTATCGCCGTGCTGAACAGCGCCCTGTCGGTCTATTACTACTTGCGGGTGCTGGTCATTATGTTTATGCAAAAGGAAGAGGAATTACCTGCGGTGAAATGGACTCTCCCCGTCTCTTTAGCTCTGATTATCTGCGTCCTGGGAATAATCAATTTTGGCCTATTTCCAGCATCGCTAATTAATCTATTGTGATTCTTAAACTTATATTAATAACTAACGACCGTCAACCGACAACCCTTTCTTCTTAAACACTGCCGGGATTTCCATGCCGCCGTTAAAAAAAATCCTCTTAGTCGATGATGAATTCGCTATGAGGCATATATTAAAATCGATACTGTGTCAAATTGACGATTTCGATTTCATCGAAGCCAGCGACGGTTCACAAGCTCTGGACTTAATGCTGAAGCACAAACCCGACCTGGTATTTCTGGATATTTTTATGCCCAGACTTTCCGGCGTGGATACCCTTAGAAAGATAAGTGAGATCGAAGAATTGTGTGCCATTCCCGTTATAATGTGCACCGCCGAATCGAGTATCAGCGCGATTAAAAGCGCAATGATGTCAGGCGCTGTCGACTATATCGTCAAACCCTTTACTATGGAAACTGTTAAGAAAAAAGCTAAGAAGTGGTTATTCAGTGAAGAATAAGTGATAACTCGGTATGTAAATTGTTAATTAGGTGATAGATTTACCATTTCAATTAATCGAATATCGTTAGCATACATATGAAGGCAGCTTATTTTCGACAGCGTTTTTACCTCCTCACCGAGGAAAACATCACCAAACGCACTTCAAGCGAACTCTCCCTATTCCATAATATGAAAATCCACCCTAATTTAAAATGTTCACTAATAATAAGCGCTGTCGATTAGAATAATCGTAACCGGAGGCGATGAATGAACTTAAGAACAAACGGTTTTAGATTATTTGTTTGTATTTCCATATTCTTATTATCACTAATTTTACCCCCGCATTCAGTTTTAGCCCAGCATCATACCGCCTTAACTACATTAGAGCTTGCCGCCGCCGAATCGGATGAGAACTCCGCATCTTACCATTCACAAATTCAAACAACCGAAGCGCATAGGCACGGCGAAGAATCTGGGCAGCATAATATCGGTTCGCAGCTTCCGCTTTGGAGCGTCATCCCCTTCATCGGGATTCTATTGTCCATCGCGCTATTCCCGCTTATTGCGCCCTCATTTTGGCACCATCATTACCCCAAAGTAACAGTTTTTTGGGCGCTGGTGTTCGCGGTTCCTTTCCTATTCGCATACAAGGATATTGCGTTTCATGAAATTCTTCATATCTATTTAATCGACTATTTTCCTTTCATCATACTTTTATGGGGGCTTTTCACCGTCTCCGGGGGGATTTTACTGCGCGGAACCCTGGTGGGCACCCCGGCAGTTAACACCCTGTTGATTTTAATCGGAACCGCCCTCGCATCCTGGATGGGCACCACCGGCGCCGCTATGTTGTTGATAAGACCCATTATTCGCGCCAACGCCAATCGTAAGACTAAAATGCACATTATCATCTTTTTCATTTTCTTAGTGGCGAATATAGGAGGCTCCCTCACCCCTTTAGGTGACCCGCCTCTGTTTCTGGGGTTCATCCACGGCGTCCCTTTCTTCTGGACTTTTAAGATTTTGCCGCATATGCTGTTAATGGCAGTTCTGCTGCTAATTATATTCTTTGCGCTTGATACTATCATCTGGAAGAAGGAATCTGTAAAACTTACACATAATCCACCACCATCAAACGCTCCCAAAGAGCCGCTCAAACTCGAAGGGTATCATAATTTCCTCTTCCTTGGAGGCATCTTAGGGGGAGTTCTCCTTTCAGGGAGCTGGAAGCCTGGTGAGATCGACATCCTCGGAATTCATGTCGGCATTCAGAATCTCACCCGCGATGGCATCATAGTATTTATGGGCATTCTGTCGCTCACAGCCACTTCTAAAATCACACGCAGAGACAATAGTTTCACCTGGGAACCGATCAGGGAAGTAGCCTACCTCTTCGCCGGTATCTTTATGTGCATCGTTCCCGCGCTGGCTATGCTTCGCGCCGGGGCTCAAGGCGAGCTTGCCTTCATTATTAATGCGGTTAAGGAACCCTGGCATTATTTCTGGATTACCGGCACTTTGTCCAGTTTCCTTGATAACGCTCCAACTTATCTGACTTTCTTCTATTCTGCGCTCGGCAGTCTTAAACTGCCCGAGGAAATCGTCAACCCGCTGCTTTCAGGATTGGCGCTGGAACCCGCATCGGTGCAAGCCGCGGTGGACAAACTCGGACTCCCGGCTCAACAGTCGCAGCAACTCGTGCAAAACCTGCTTTCGGGTTCTGGCGAAGAATTCATCAGAATCCTCAAGGCGATTTCAGCCGGCGCTGTTTTCTTCGGCGCTAACACCTATATTGGAAACGCACCTAATTTTATGGTCCGCTCTATTGCCGAAGAGAAGGACATCAAAATGCCCAGCTTTTTCGGATATATGGTCTGGTCATTTGGCATTCTGGGTGTTCTGTTTATACTCGTTACCCTAATATTTTTCTAATTTCGGATTCTATAGTTGTCTATATATATGAACCTTATTAACCTGATTAATACAGACTAATCGAAATATAACTTGGGAAGGCAAAATGTACAAAAGAATTGTATGTCCGGTCGACCTCAGTCAAAGGTCGTTCAAATCGCTTCCCATCGCAGTCAAAATGGCGGATACATTCAAGGCGAAACTGATAGTACTCCATATAGTAGAAACTTTTTTATCGGAACAGGAGACGATTATGCTTCGAGTCAGCTCCGAACATTATCAACAGGTGCAGAAACAGAAAGCCCTCGAAGTTAAGGATACAATCAATCAGAACCTGGATAAGTTGGGAATTTCCTCGGATAATATTGATATAGTCCTGCGTGAAGGTTCACCCCGCCATGATATCGCCGATTTATCCAAGAAACTGGGCGCCGATCTCATTATCCTCACTACAACAGGACGAGATCACCTTATGGAGAACATCATCGGTTCGACCGCTGAAGCGGTGCTGCGCCGGGCAAAGGTTTCCGTTATGACCGTTTTCGCTGATGATTTAGCATAATATATTCTTGTATGACGCGAAACATAATAGAATTCCGCTATAAAATCCATTGCCTTTTCCGCTGTGTTCGATTTGACTTTTAAAAGTAAAAAACATATATTTTTACTTTAAAACAGGTTTTAGGCTGCGGGCTATATGCTTTGGATTATTTGTCATTCCGGGTAGTCCGGATCCTATTTTCATTCCTGTAAGTCAACTGCTGTCAATGATAACCATCATCCGATAATCGACAGCTGTTCACTGTTCACCGCTAATAGTAACTTTCAATCAGTATAAACCGTTAATCGAGGCTCTGAAATTGCGAATAGTCATAACCGGAGGCGCCGGATTCATCGGCTCTCACCTTACCGACAGACTGCTTGCGGAAGGTAATGAAGTAATATGTATCGACAACCTCAGCACCGGTTCCGTCGCCAACATTAATCACATCCGCGGTCCCAAATTCAGCTTCATCAACTACGATGTGACCAATTACCTTTTCATCGATGGCGAGGTCGACTTCATCCTTCATTTTGCCAGTCCCGCCAGTCCCATCGATTATTTGCGTATGCCCATACAAACGCTCAAGGTCGGCTCCCTGGGAACTCACAAAGCTCTCGGACTGGCTTTGGCGAAAAAAGCCGGTTTCCTCTTGGCTTCCACTTCCGAAGTCTATGGCGACCCCCTGGTGAATCCTCAAGAGGAGAGTTACTGGGGGAATGTGAATCCCATCGGTCCTCGAGGGGTCTACGATGAAGCGAAACGCTTCGCCGAAGCGCTGACTATGGCTTATCACCGATACCATAATGTCGACACCCGCATCATCCGCATCTTCAACACCTATGGGCCGCGGATGCGGATGAATGACGGCAGGGTAGTTCCCACTATGTTGAGCCAAGCCTTGAAAGGCGAGCGACTCACTATTTTTGGCGACGGCAGTCAAACCCGCTCTTTCTGCTACATTTCCGATATGGTGGACGGCATCATCAGAATTATGAATTCTTCCATCTATGAACCGGTGAATCTGGGCAATCCCCGCGAAATGTCCATCCTCGAATTCGCACAAATCATCAGGAAATTAATCGACAAGGAATTGGAGTTCGAGTTTGAGAATCTTCCTACCGACGACCCCAAAGTCCGCCGCCCCGACATCACCCGCGCACGGACTGAAATCGGCTGGGAACCGGTGGTTAAATTGGAGGATGGTTTGAAGACTACCCTGGAGTATTGCAGATTGAGAATTTGAATATATTACAATATTACCCATAACCAGTGATCAATGACAAATGACTATTACACTCCATTAAATATAATCAAATTGCGATGAAAGGTATAATCCTCGCCGGGGGACTCGGTACCCGCCTATTCCCCCTGACAAAAATCACCAATAAGCATCTGCTGCCCATCTACGATCAGCCGATGATATACTATCCCATCCAATTGCTGGTCGAAGCTGGTATTCGAGACATCACTATTGTCACCGGCGGGAATTATGCCGGTGATTTCCTGCGATTGCTCGGCAATGGAAGAGAATTCGGATTGACCCATATCAACTATGTCTATCAGGAAGGTGAAGGGGGCATCGCCGAAGCGTTGGGATTGTGTGAACATTTCGCCGGTGGACAGCCAATCGCCGTGGTGCTGGGAGATAATATCCTGGAAAATACTATCGCACCAGCCGTCTATACATACAGGAAAAGCGGAACCGGAGCTAAAATCCTGCTGAAAGAAGTAACCGATCCTGAAAGATTCGGCGTGGCTGTGCTTAACGGAGACAGAGTTGAAAAAATTATCGAAAAACCCCAGCATCCGCCCACCAATCTGGCGGTCATAGGAGTCTATATGTATGACAGCCGGGTCTTTGACATCATCTCCACCTTGAAACCTTCTGGCCGAGGCGAATTGGAAATCACCGATGTCAATAACCAATACATCAATTGGGGTGAAATGACCTATGAAATCATCGACGGCTGGTGGACCGATGCCGGAACTTTCGATTCACTCTATCGTGCAAATCGTTTAGTGGCGCTTAAGAGGAATCCGGAACTGAAAGAAGCCTTGCGATGATTCCTCATTCCCGCATCACCATCACCGGACATAAAGGGATGCTCGGCTCCCAGTTCTATTCCCGTCTGGTGAACCGGCTTCCCGTTCAAGCGATTGACCTGCCGGAAATCGACATCACTGACCGTGAAAACCTTCGCGGCAGTCTATTCGATTTTCAGCCGGAGCTAATCATCCACTGCGCCGCTTATACCGATGTTGATAAGGCGGAATCCGAAGCGGAGAAAGCGTTTCAGGTCAACGCCCTCGCCACCCGTTGGACAGCGCAAATCGCCGCTGAAATCGAAGCGCAAATGGTCTATTTCAGCACCGATTATGTATTTTGCGATACTCCCGGAGTAGTTCCCAGGAACGAATTCACCCTTCCCGCTCCGCGGGGAGTCTACGCCTGCTCAAAATTCGCCGGTGAGCAGATGGTGCGAAGATTTCAGCCTCAACATTTCATCATCCGCACCTCCTGGCTCTATGGATCCAACGGAAAAAATTTTGTAGATGCCATTCTGAAAGCGGCGGCGGAGAAGCCTTTTTTATCTGTGGTGACCGACCAAATCGGTTCCCCGACTTACACTTCCGATTTGGCTGATCAAACGCTAAGAGTAATAGAATACGGAGACTTCGGAGACTACCACATCAGCGGTAATGGTTCTTGTTCCTGGTTTCAATTCTCAAAAGCCATTTTGAAAACGGCAGGGATCGACAGGAAGGTCTATCCTATTTCCACAGCTTCTTATAACGCGCCAGCTCCGCGTCCGGCATATTCAGTCCTCGACCACCTTGCGCTTCGCTATACGGTGGGCGATGATATGCCCCATTGGCGTAAAAGCCTTACTCACTATCTTGCTGAAAGAAAGACCGTGTAGAGTGAGTCCTTAACCCGCCGTTATTATCGTATTGTGTTTAACGCCTTGTGTTCTTCAATAGTAAATATTCATAAAATCAATTATATTCAGATTAAATCATGATAGAAGGTGTAATATTAAGAAAGCTGCGCGTTATCCCCGATGAAAGGGGCCGTCTGATGGAAATATTCCGTTGCGACGACCCTGAATTCCGCAAATTCGGGCAGGTCTACATCACCACCAATTACCCCGGCGTAGTCAAAGCCTGGCACTATCACGAATTACAACGGGATAATGTCGCCTGCCTGAAAGGGATGATAAAGCTGGTCTTATATGACGGCAGGAGCGGTTCCGCCACTCAAGGTGAAGTGAACGAGTTTTTCATCGGCGAACACAATCCAGCCTTGATAGTCATTCCTCCTAATGTCTTCCACGGCTGGAAATGCGTTTCCGAATCGGAATCAATTGTGGTCAATATCCCCAGTGAAAAATACGATTACCATAATCCCGATGAACACCGTCTCCCCTTCGATACCGATGAAATCCCTTACAATTGGGATATCGTGATGAAATGAAGTATAGATTTGACAGCAATTATTTATGGAGGTAAATACACTTTCATACTTTCATACTTTCACATTCAAACATAAATGCCTGACTTTAAACACATATTAGTCACCGGCGGCGCCGGTTTCATCGGTTCCAATTTCTGCAGATATATGCTTAAGCGGTATCCTTCGCTGGAATTGACCGTCCTTGATGCGTTGACATACGCCGGCAACCTGGAAAACTTCCGCGACCTGAAAGATAACAACCGCTTCAATTTCGTCCACGGCGACATCCGTAATAAGGATAAAGTCGAACCGCTAATCCAAAAAGCCGATGCCGTAGTCAACTTCGCCGCCGAAACCCATGTTGACCGCTCTCTTTACTTTGCCGGTGATTTCGTAGAAACTGATGTGCTGGGAACCTTTGTCCTGCTGGAATCAGCCCGAAAATACGGTGTTAAAAGGTTCCTCCACATCTCCACCGATGAAGTCTACGGCTCCGTTGATGAAGGAACCTTCTCCGAATCCGATTTGTTGAACCCTTCCAGCCCATACAGCGCTTCCAAAGGCGGTGCCGACCTATTGGTCAGGTCTTATTATATAACTTACAACCTGCCCATCTTGATAACCAGGTCATCCAATAATTTCGGTCCCTTTCAGTTCCCCGAAAAGCTCATTCCCCTTTTCATCACTAACGCCATCGATGATATACCATTACCCCTTTATGGGGATGGGCTCAATGTTCGAGATTGGCTCTATGTCATCGACAACTGCGCCGCCATCGACACCGTGCTCCGCGCCGGTGAACCGGGCGAAATCTACAATGTCGGCGGCAGCAATGAACGAACTAATATCGAAATAACCCAAATAATTCTGAAGCATCTGGGAAAACCGGAAAGCCTGATTCAACCGGTGAAGGACCGCCCCGGTCATGACAGGAGATATTCCATATCTTCGGAAAAGGTTAAAAATCTGGGCTGGAAGGTGCGTGAATCCTTCGGTGAAGCGCTCGCTCAAACAGTTCTATGGTATGTTGAAAATGAAGATTGGTGGCGCCCTTTGAAGGATAAAGAATTTCAAGATTTTTACAAACTTCATTATGAGGACCGCGAAACGAAAGATGAATAAAATTCTATAATAGGCGTTTATTGCACTCACATCTATAAAAAAGTCGATATGAATAATATGAAAGTAGTGTGATAGTGTGATAGTGTGATAGTGTGAAAGAAAGAACATTGAGAAGTCCGGACGAGGCGTTGATATCTTTGCTATTAAAATAACTTTTGTAATTGTTAAGTTCTTTGAAAAATGATAAAAATTCACAGCAGATTTAGCGAATTAAGCAGATAATTAATTATAAATAATTTGTTTAATTCGTTGTGAATCAATATCGATTTATTCAAATGTATCATAGAACTTTATAGTTACACAACTTTTTAAAACCGGTGTTGTTTAATGACGAAAATGAATGTATCATCCTACGAAGAAGACGGTATCCTCTGGATTAACATCGATGAACCGGAGGCGTCCATTAGAATCAGCAGTAAAGTGCACCAAAAATTCGATGATTACTTCTCAGCAGGTGTAAAAAAAATCGCTGTCGGTATGAGCGAAGTCGATTTTATCGACAGCTCCTTTTTAGGCGTTCTCGTTTCCGCTATGAAAGAAGCGAATGAAAGAGGAATAAAAATCATCCTCTTCGGGGTCAGACCCAATGTCAAAGCCATCTTTGACCTGACCCGTCTGGACAAACTGATATCGATTTTACCGGACAAAGAGGCCGCTTTTCAAGCTTTGCAATAATCTTCCGGCCAGTCCGAGATAATATGGTGGATGAAGCCCGCGCTTGGCTAAAATTTTGCTCTGAAGGGGAAGCTTTGCAGGTGCAGGGCAGTTGAATTAGATGTTAGCATTGTCTATTAATCATCGATCATTTTGATTCTGCATCCAATTTATCTAAATTCTATTATTCAGTATTCATCATTCAGTATTCATCATTCTTTAAATGGTCCGCCAGCCGGCGGATTTCTCTATACTCCTGTGGTGAATAACCAGAATCCCACCCTTTAATTCAATACGGTGTATGCTCAATTTTAATCATAAGCGTTTCCTGATTTTCGCCGGCGCCGCCGGAATAATCATCCTTCTGATAATCGCCGTGGTCCTGATTAAAGACGAATCGACGGACTTGCCTTCCGCCGAGATTCAGTATGGCGATTTCGTGATTGAATTGACCGCCACCGGTGAAATTAAAGCGGCGAAATCGATAAACATATCCGCTCCCAGAGTGCGCACAAACCTGCAGATTGTGAAAATCGCCCCTGAAGGTTCTATCGTTGACTCCGGGGATTTCCTCGTCCAATTCGATACCGATGAACTGTCCAAGATGATCGAAGAAAAGCAGTCCGAACTGGAAATCGCTCAAGCCAATCTGGAAAAGAGCGCTGCTTCTATGCAGGCAAATATGGCTCAATTACAATCGGCTTTGGAAAATACTCAGGCATCCTACGAACTCGCTGTACTCCGCCTGGAACAAATGGCTTTTGAAGCTGATGTGAAGGTTCAGGAGGAAAAACTGCGGCTCCGTCAATCCGAAATCAGTCTGAAACAATCCAAAGTGAAAATCGAGTCCCAAAAAACTATGGACGCTGCCGAAACCAGAACCCTTCAGCTGAAAATCGAACAAGCCCAAGCCGAATTGTCCAAGTCGAAGCGTCAGGTAAAACAAATGACCGTCACCGCCCCGGCGCCCGGATTAGTCGTCTATCAGAAAATGTGGAGGGGGGGCAGCGGAATGGAAAAGATAAAAATCGGCGACATTCCTTGGCGGGGTCAGTCGCTCATCCAGCTGCCCGACCTTTCCAAAATGCAGGTTACCACCGAAATCAGCGAAATCGACATCGGAAAACTTGAAAAGGGACAGAGCGCAACCATCAAACTCGACGCCTTCCCCGACCCGACTTTCACCGGTTCAGTGACTGATATCGCATCATTAGCGCATGAAAAAGACGGGCAGAATGATATCAAAGTCTTCGATATTATCATCGATATCAACGAAGTTGACAAAATCCTGAAACCCGGTATGACCGCTAAATCCACCATCCTGATTAAAACTATCCCCGACCAGATGTTCGTCCCCATCGAAGCTGTCTTCGAAAAGGAGGGGAAGAAGGTGGTCTATCTGCTCGACGGCAAACCGAAACCGGTTGAAGTCACGCCGGGTCGAAGAAACGATAATTTTGTAACTATTCAGGCTGACTTGGAAGCGGGCGATCACATTTCCCTGGTAGACCCGATGAAATCCATTCAAACCTCAGCGGTTCAAAAAGAATCCGCTTCCCCTGAAATACTGGAGAGCGAGGAACAGTGAGGATATTCGAAAATATCGACATCGGCATTAAAGGTCTGCTCGCCCATAAACTTCGCGCTTTCCTCACTATGCTGGGCATCATTTTCGGTGTGGGCGCCGTAGTAGCAATGCTCTCCATTGGTGAAGGGGCGCGCCGGGAAGCTCTGAAGCAAATCGAATTGATGGGAATGAATAACATCATCATCCAGGATGCCGAACTCGAAGACGAAGAACTGGTCGAGGTCCGCGCCGGTTTCTCCTTAGGATTGACCGTAGAGGACGCCAGCGCCATTGAAAATATCATCCCTCAGGTCGCCTCCGCTGTTCCCCTGAGAAATGATGAAACCGAAATCCAATTCGGCAGCCTGACTATGAAGGTCAACTTGATAAGCTCCACCCCTGATTACCCCGCCTCACATAACCTGCTGATAAAGCGGGGCTGTTTCCCTGGCTGGGATGATTTGGCTTCAAACCGGCGAGTCTGCGTCATTGGAAATGGAGTCAAGCGGGAACTCTTCCCTTTCACCGACCCGGTGGGTGAGGATTTGAAGATAGAAGATCAATGGTTCACCATCATCGGGGTGATGGCTTCCAAAGATGTCTCGGTCAAGAAAATCGGCGGCTACCAGGTGCGGAATTTCAACGATGATGTCCTGATTCCACTTTCCTGCAGTGAAAGTTACTTCCAGCGGCAGCTTCTTCAGAGCCCGTTGGATCAGATTATCGTCAAGGTCGCCGCCCCCACCGACATCCGCGCTGTGGGGAATGTTTTGAGCCGTATAATTTCGCGGCGCCATCACGGCCAGAACGATTTCAAGGTTATAATCCCCGAAGAACTCCTGCGCCAGAGCCAAGCCACCCAGCGTATATTCAACATCGTAATGGGCGCTATCGCCGGTATTTCTCTGCTGGTCGGAGGCATCGGTATTATGAACATTATGCTGTCATCCGTGCTGGAACGGACGCGGGAAATCGGCATTCGCCGCGCTGTCGGTGCCCGCAGAACTGAAATAATGGGGCAGTTCCTTATTGAAGCGGTAGTTTTATCCTTTTCCGGCGGGATAATCGGGGTGATTTTAGGGGTGGCTTTAGCGCAGGTGATTACTTTCTATGCCGGATGGGTTACCATCGTTTCATACATTTCCGTAATCACTGCGTTTGGAGTGGCGTCTGCTGTGGGACTGATATTCGGACTCTACCCTGCTCGCAGAGCGGCTAATCTTCATCCGATTGAAGCGCTGAGATATGAGTAAATAAGTGTGAAAGTATCAAGTATCAAGTGCCAAGTATCAATTATAACGGTTATTGAGGGGGCTGTTGCTGAAAT
>JABMRZ010000052.1 GCA_013202315.1 Candidatus Tariuqbacter arcticus
CCGCGAAAGCGGGAATCCATCTTTTATCCGCTTAATCACCTTAATCCGCTGTGAATCCTCCCATTCTTAACGCAATCAGACTGTTGCTTTTTTCAATTCAACACTCAACACTCAACACTCAACATTCAACACTCAACATTCAGTATTCAGTATTCAGTATTCATCATTCCCTAACCCGGTATCAGCCAAAATATCTTCACTTCAAACGGTTTGAAATCCCAGTTCAATTCGCCTTCAAACCTGAAATCCTCCACCTTCGAGTAATAATCCCGGAAAGTGTAACCGCGCAGGAAATCACCCTCGGTCTTCAAATTCAAGGATAAAAGCCGCTGTTCGCGGTTGAGCGCCGCCAACATATACCAATCACCATACTGCTTTAAAGCGATATTGATTTCCTCCGGCAGTTCACCCAAAGGAATGGAAGGGGACTGCCAGGCGCCCTTCAAGTTGTAAATCTCTTCCGCCAGACGCTTGATCTCGTTCCATTGACGGGGATAATTCAAGATTTGATGATAGGGCTTCTCGCCTCTTTTAAAACCGAAATAGAGCATCGCGCTGGCGCCGTCGATCAACCCTTCGTAAGTCTGAGCTCTTATCTCCTCCGCGGAAGGGAACGACGATACAACATCCTCAGCGAAAGCTTCAGCCACCATCCAAATCGGCTGACCCGGGCAATAATCCCGAACCGCCGCAATATATTCCCCTATATAGCTGATGGGGAACTTGCTCTTCAAATAGGTTTCAACGCACATTATATCCGTTATACCACGAAGTCTGGGATAGTATTCCTCCCTCCTCCATTTGGGATGCGCTTCCACCAGCCAAGTCGGATGATCGGGATCGACCTTCTTTATGTATTTATGAATCTTCTTAATATTCTTGAGGGGCATATCAGTGTTGAAGGGTTCATCCGCCAGATACCACGCCAACAGCGCAGGATGATCTTTGAACATATCGATTCGAGCTTTCGCTAATTTCAGAGAACCCTTTTCCGATTTCTTGGTATACCGGACCGCCGGATCGAAAGTTACCTTCAATCCAGCTCGATGAACTTCATCCAGGAAATTCTTGATGTAATTTTCATCCTTGACCCAATTAAGCTGGTAAGTGTGGATGACATTCAGATGAGTCCCCCTGAAATGTTGAAAATCTGCCGGGTTGCTGACTGCGCAAAATCCCACCGGAAAAAAATCCCCCGTCGGCTTATCCGCCGGTATCGGAGCGCCCGTCTGCTTCAGGGTGACCGTTAATTCAATTCGAGACTGATAATCGAAATAGACCCGCTTGAATGATGGCGATTTGCTTATCTGGGAGAAAGCGGCGGCGAATACGCCCAAGATTATAATGAAACTAAGCCAGCGCTTCGGTATAGACATCCTCCATCTCCTTCGCTGTTTTTTCCCAGGAAAACATTTTAGCCCGTTCTAATCCCGCTTCGCGCAAGCGTGTTCGTTCTTCATCGCTCTCTGTGATTTTCTCAATAGCGGAAGCCATCGCCTCCGGATCGAAAGGATTGAAGTAAATCGCCGCCCCGCCTAATACTTCCGGCAGTGAAAATGCCTCGGAAGAAATTACCGGGAGACCGCACTGCATCGCTTCAACCGCAGGTATGCCGAAACCCTCATAAAAAGTGGGGAAAGCCAGCGCCAGCGCGCAATTGTAAATCGCCGCCAATTCATCCTGAGCGACATAACCCGCGATAATCACCCGCTCACCTATCCCGCTGGCTCGAAGCGCTTCCAAAAATCTCCCATGGCGAACCCAGCTCTTACCGCACAGAACCAGCCGCAGTTCGGAACCGGGATTTCGACCAAGATACATACCAAATGCGTTGAAGAACCTTTCAAGGTTCTTCCGCGGCTCCATCGTCCCCACGCAAAGGATGAATCGCTCCGGCAATTTGTGCTTCGCCCTGACAGAATCCAATAGTGCCGAGTCGTTCAATACCTTGAATGCTTCCTCGGCGGCTAAATAAACTACGCGAATTTTGTTCCTTGCGCGAGGGTAAAAATGGATAATCTCATCTCGGGTACTCTTGGATGGAACTGCGATGAGACGCGCTTTGTCTACCGCCCGGTTCACCAAACTTGGGAACGCCGCCGCGTATAGACTGTGATGCGTGTGAGGATAACGCAAAAATCCCAAATCCATAAATGTCGCCACTGAAGGCGGCTTACCCCATAACGGCGGAATGAAATTTGGCGCGTGTATCAAATCGACTTCATCCCGCTTCAATTGTGCGGGGAAACGGGTATTGAGCCATAGGATATACAATATCTTCCTGAGCCCTCGACCGCGAAGACGGGAAAAATCCCCCCCCCCGGTGAAATAATCATCATCATAAAGGGTTATCTTATGCTGTCCCGATTCACGCAGGTATTTATACAGCAAATATGTGTAATGCCCGATACCCGCCAGTTGACCTGAAATCAGCCTGGCGTCGATTCCCACATGCAAAGCCAATCGCCTTCGCTGTTTTATTCTGCTTAAAGCTCCCGTAAATTACTTGGTCACCTTGTTCCAATACTCTTTGCCGGTTAAAATCTTCATGATGACCCCTCTTTCTCCAAGCTCCTTCAACTGTTCTTTCCAGTATTTCAAGGCTTCTGGTTCAGGTTCACGGTCAAGATACCAATCGAAGAGGAAAATCACATACTTCCCCTGGTACTCACTGGAAGAGATGAACTTCTCGACCACCCACTCCCGCGTCTCGCCTTCTCTGAGCTTTCCAACCCAATATCTTAAACCGCTCTCATTAGGCCGCCGGCTTTGCAGTGTCCAGTACAAATTAGTAACGAAATCCTTGTAATTCTCGTTACTGTTATTCCAGAATTCGGTGGATTTGCAAAAATCCTTGATGATGTCCCCCTCAGTTGAAGTCTTCATCTTTTCAGCCCAATAATTCAGACCGTCGGGCTCGGGCCGGCGGTCGTGACACCATCCATATACATAAGTAACGAATCGATTGCGATATTCACTGCTGTTCAAGAAAGCTTCAACGACCTTGGTGCGGTTCTTACCCTGATTTAACTGCTCGGTCCAGTAGAGCACACCACTGTCGTTCCCGGCTCTGCCAAGTATGTCCCGGTAAAGCGTGCGGACATACTTCTCATTATCGCTCATTTTACTGTCCTTGCCGGCAAATGCTGATGAAGCGATGGAAAACAATATCGCCATCACCAGAACGAAAACTGAAATTCTACGCATTAAGACACTCCCACAATTAAAGCTGATAAGGATTACTTGGTTCCACGCTGTTTTGTTAGGGTAGATTTTTTTTGTTCTTTGAACCGCTGATTTCCGCTAATCCGCTTAATCCGTTTAATCCGTTGTGAATATATAATCTTAATAAACATACAATTGAAAATTATAACTTCATAAAGCTAAACTGTTATAAACAGCTTAACGAAGTTGTAATATATACTACACTATAAATACGAAATAGTTCCCGATTATACCGTATACCAACAAATAGAAGACCCTATAACCCCGTGAAAAATTCAGCGTCAAAGCGTCTCCTCGGCGATTTCTTCCTCAGGATTCAAAGCGCTCAACTTCATAACCGCCGCCCAGGCAAACATCAACATTGGCGTTGCCCGTATGAAAGCGATATTGGTCTGAAAAAAATCCAAGATATTGAACATTGTCCCAACTCCAATCAAGGAAATCAACATCACTCGATTCATCCCCCGACCTATCCTCTTCAACAGCTTGAATCCGGTGCGGTAAAAAATAACTATACAGGTGATATACAATATCGCGCTGGGAAAACCCGCGGATAGAGCCAGTTTCAAATATGTGTTGTCCAAAGTCTGAGTGAAACTGCTAAATCCCAACGCTTCAATATAATATCCCTGGTTGAAAGTCGCTCCCAATATGGGATGCTGCAAAGCCGCTTTCAAAGCCGAAGGATAGGAGAGAAATCGAAAAATAATCGACATATCGGCATTCTCCACCGAAATCGATTCAATCCTTTCAAATGCGAGCCCGGCGGCACGGGATGTCATATCCCCGGCTCCGCCCAATATAAAATTTAAAGTCAACACCGCTATTAATATTATGACCGGAATACTTAGTAAGGCGAGTTTCTTACTGCGAAACCGCAGGAACAACACTACCAATAAGGTCACCAAAGCCCCCATCAGCGAAGCCCTGGAAGTGGAAAAGAACACCTGGACTATGCAGATTAAATAAACTAATATCCCGATTGTAAAAGGAAATCGCACGCTCTTTTCCAAACCCGCCATCAAAGCGAATATGCCCAGCAGATGCAGTATCTGCACCTGTTCGCTCCCCAGCAGGAATACCCGGAGTCCCCAATGGGTGAAATCGCCGGTTATAAGTTTCACCAGCCCATATATGAAGGTCAATGATATTCCGGCGATAATCAGATAAAAAACCGTCCGAACATCCTTCTCAGATTCCCAATACCGGTAGATTATGAAGAACAGTAATAGACTATAGAACAACTTGTAGGAAATAATCGTCCCCGCTATCGACCCGCCCTTAAATGGATACTGGAGCTGAGCCGCCGCCATCCATAATATCAATATAATGAAAGGCAAATGCAGTTTCGAGGCTTTTAAGCTCGAAGCTCCGATGAACATCGTGTTCAACAGCCAGCCGCATATCAGACCCGAAGCGGTGAAAAGATGAAGCGTTACATATGAGTCTGATTTGACGAAGATGGTGAAAATCGAATTCGGATGATAATGATAAGTCGATTGGTTGAAATCCAGCATTAATATCCCAAAAAACATAGCGATTCCCACTTTGGGATATTCAAGAGCCAAAAATATAAAGAAAAAGAACAGCGCCCCCGCAAGCGCCTCACGATAACCCAGCTTCACCATTAAAAATACGAAGGGGACGGCGGCGAACAGAATCAGCAAATATTTGAAATTCCATCTTGCCGGCTGGGGAACAACAATATTTCCGCTCGATATATCCATATCATTCACACTGCAATTAGACTGTATGGTGGGTTCTCAACCCGCCATCAATCCTTATGAGGCGCTTACACATTCAATGTAAAAGCCTATCTCTTACATTTTGCGTAACTATTTGTAATTCTGGAAGAAGAACTCATTCTTTTCTCTTAAGACACCAGACTTGAGACTTTTTATTCTCTGTTTTCTGTTCTCCGTTCTCAAATCAAATATCAAATATCACATATCAAATATCTTTTGCTAGGATTTATTCCGCCGCCAAAATTTTAAATCTGAAACGACTGCGCCCATAGACGAAGAGATTTGACTATATGCTTCTTCATCTTCGCTGCGCATCCTACGCAGCCGCTCGGCGATGAACACATACATTAATGTCAGCAGCATTCCGATGAAGACGATCACCAGCGTCAAACGGGAACGGATAGGTTTGGCTTTCCGCAATGGTGGACTCGCCCGGTCCAGAACCTGCACCGCAGGCGTGTTTTTCACTTCTTCAAAACGCGCCTGTTCAAATTGAGGTATCAGGAATTCAAGGATTTTTTGGTGCTTTTCCACTTCCCGGTATAATCTCAAGTAGACCAGCCCCACTTCGGGTATTTTATCGAAAGGAATCTGGAAATTCGCCTCATCCTCGGAAGCCCCATCGGATTGGAGGGTCTTCATTGTCTTCTTAAGTTCTTTCAACTCCAAACGCCGGTTCACCACTTGAGGATAATCAGGCTCCACCGAACCCTCCAGAACTTGAATCTCCACTTCTATAGCATATATTTTCGCCTGGATTCCAGCGGCGGTTTCAATCATCGCTTTAGTCTGATCGGTGATGGCGTAGGCTCCTTTCTCCTCTTGGAATCGCCGTAATTTATCTTCGGCTTCGGTCAGTTTCACATTCATTTCATCGACACGGTCTTCGAGGAACAGTCGATTGGCGTATGCGCTTTGAACAGATAGCCTTGTATTCACTTGCTGAAGCTGATCGACGAAGAAATTCGCCAAATCTGCGGCTAATTGAGGATTTTGCTCCCAAGCTTCAACAATTATCAAGCCTTCATCGCTCAGTTTAATAATCACTCTTTTGTTGATGGTGCCTACAGCAGCGTCCATATCCCGGCTGCCCCAAAGTTCAATCAGGCTGAATCTCTCTATGGCGGCTTCTCTGACAGTCCGGCTTTTTAGAATACCCAGATATTTCATAAGTTCATCACTTGCCCCAAATGCGAACGGTCCCCCCTGAAAAGGGTTCAGCGCTGAGGTCAGACTTAAGCCTTCATATGAACTTGAAGGGATAATGGTCGATTCTGCGCGGTACCATTTGGGAAGCAGCAGACTAATCGTTACACCCAGAACAGCGAAGATAAAAAAAATCGCGAAAAAAATCCGCCGCCACTTGGATAATACCACAAAAATGTAGGCGATTGAACTGGTTTTCTCCATCTTGTTTGCCTATATCCTCATTATAAATTCTAGCCAAAGATATTTGAAATTTGCCCTATTATTGTTGGGACAGAACATTGTTCTGTCCCAACCGTAATTCGATATCCGTGATTTAAAATAGAATGATTCACAGTAAATGAAGTAATGATTCTGATAGGATTTGTCCGCTGTACTGCTGATTGA
>JABMRZ010000549.1 GCA_013202315.1 Candidatus Tariuqbacter arcticus
AAGCTCAAGTATTTCTGTATGTTCAATTATTACAGCATGCTGATTAGAGTTGATAAGCGATATTTCTTTGTCAAAACGCATTTTTCCAGGGATTACTCCGCCCAAATTTCGTAAATCCCTTCAATCTTGTGAAACCCAACCAGTTTTTAGATCTTTCCTGGAAAATTCTACAAAGAACTTTGAAACAACCTCATGCTTCTCCAACCTCTTTGTAAATTTCAGCAGGATTTCTATTTTGACGAATGACAGCATTCATCGGGATTGGTGAAGGGAATAATGACAGCGGAAGATGTGGTTAAAGATTTTGTAAATGGATATTGGAATAACATGAAAGTGTGAAAGTGCGAAAGTTCAAAACAATATGGATGTTCGGCTGAACACCCCTATTTGATTTATAAACTGATAAATATTTCGTTTAGAGACAAAAAACGGTTAACTGAAATACGGCAGTCCCGCGATGCGGCATGCGCCGCGCCTATATCCTCCGGGGAACAGTTCTTTCAAATCTTCTATATCGAGATTATTAGCCTTGCAGACTTCAAACACCGACGGAATATTGTTCGTGATTAAGTAGCAGTTTCGTAGAAAGTATATAACCTCCCAATGCTTGGTCGTCAAGCCGCGGGGGAGCTCCCATTCAGCGCTGACAAGGTGGGCGAAACGCTCGGTCCACATATTGAAATCCTCGAGGAAACCTTGTAGTGTGACCTTGAACTCGCGTTTGAAACTGGGCTTTGTCTCGTAAGTGTGCCAAATGTTGATATCACACATGAACTTGTAGTTGATACCCGCTATACGGCAAGCTCCGCGGAAGTAGCCGGTCGGGAAAAGTGAACTTAGCTTGTTGAGTCTGAGTTTGTTATCGGCGCATGCAATGACCAGCAAAGGAAGATCATTTTCCTTCAGGAACTTCTCTCGGATATAGTGAATAAAATCCCAGTGTTCCTTCGTTAGACCATCATAAATGCCCTGTAATCGAGCCATGCCGTTGGCGAAGTTCACATCCCATTGCTCCGGGGGATCAAGGAATCCATATTCATCGAGGTTGTAGGTTTTATCTTCACCGAAGTTTAGAGTTTTGGGGGGGAGATGATCCAAGTTACACTCCTTTTTGTTCCAGACGAAAGTATTATATATGCGTGGAACGCTCCGCTCAGCGTTGGATTTAAATGACTATACTCTCATATAAAGCTATGCTGCCTGATTGTTCACTTCTATATAAGAGACCACCAAAAGAACCGCCTATGCCTTTGACACATTTATTAAACTGACTTTTTTTGCCCATCCAATATTATTGATCGATTCACAAGGTCATGGAGTCCCCCTGTGCCTATATCTAATTTGTGATATTCCATCAACTGCATGAATTGGCGTTTGCAGTTTGAACAGGGTGAAGCGACATATTTGGCGCCGGTGGCTAGTACCTGTTCAACTTTCTTCTTCCCGGATACATTCATTCTAAAGTCTATTATTGTGTCCATTGCCGAAAGTCCTCCACCTCCGCCGCAGCACCAATTCTCACCGCGATTTGGATACATTTCTCTGAAATCTTCACAGGCTGCCCGCATGATTATCCTCGGTTCTTCAATAATTCCACAGCTTCTCCCAAAGTTGCAGGGATCATGGTATGTAACCGGTTCGGGAACAAGACTTTTATCGAACTTAAATGTTCCCTTCTGAATATGATAGGCGGTATACTGCAGGATGTTGCTGATTTCGAACGGAAGGTCTCCCCACCATTTGTTCTTCTCCATTATAAATTTCATAATTCTGTGTGCATGACCGCATTCCCCCATCATCATTGTTTTCACTTTAAGTCGTTTGGCTTCCTCAACGTATAACTTATTATCCTCCTTCATATCATTGTCGCTGCCGGTAAACAAGCCATAATTCGCGCCATCAAATGCTCGCGAACTCAGGGTCCAGCTGTCTCCGGTTACATGAAATACTTTAGCTATTCCCATCATTGATTCCGGATTGACGAGTACATCGCCTGAAGGTGGAACCAGGAAGTAGTCTACTCCCACTTCATCGACTGGCATCTTAACCTCTACGCCTGTTTCCTCCAATATCTCTTCTTCCATGAAGCTGGTGGCTTCAGTTAATGCGACCGGAGGAGCATTATCTGTATTTCCGGTTTTCAATGATACTTCTATCACCCTCATCAGAGTTTCAGGAGTTTTCCCGATGCTGTCCAATATGGTGCGCGCCTTTCTGGTTAGAACGGAATTGTCAATTTCCATTGGGCAAAAAACCGCGCATCTGCGGCAAGCGGTACATTCGTAGAATTCTTTCGCCCATTTATCAATATCATCCCCGTCGAAATCCTTGGCGCCGACCAATCCGCCGAAGATTTTACCGGATATGGTCGAGTGCTTTTTATAGACCCTTCTTATCAAGTCGGATCTTTCGGCTGGATTCAGCGATTTTTCATTTGAACCGTAGTAAACCGGGCAGACTTCAGCGCAGGTACCGCATTTAACGCATGTTTCCATATAAATCCGCATCGGAAGCGGACCTTTTTTCATTGCCTTTATACTATCTACAACCTTCGATTTGATATTATTATATTCTGTCAATTTCAACCTCTTTTTAAAATGGTTTGTGTGAAGAAAATCCCACCGAGATGAAGTATCTTGCTGAAGGGGATGAATACTATCATCATTTGCGCCAGGAAGAAATGGAGGACGAACAGACCGTTTGCCGGCATTTGGGGATTTGTAAAAGCGACCAGCCCTGCGAAATAAACTCTGGTTTCACTTAAATCGAAATGCTGAAAGAATCGCATTGCATTGCCTGTGAGCAGTATTGCAAGTATCAGAAACATCACGATGTAATCACCGAATCCAGAGATTTCTCGAACTTTTTGAACGCCGACTCGCCGGAATATCAGATAAATTACGGTTATCATGATGATTAGACCGGCGATGCCACCGCTGGTCATGGACATGGTATCGACCGCTTCTTTGTTCATACCGAGCAGATTCCACAGCCAAGGGAAATCGGTAACCACCCGGAAATGACCTATGAAAATGAACACAAGCATCACATGAAATATCCATGCGCCGCCCCAGAAGACCTTATCAGTTTTGAAAAGAGAAGGGAATAGCAGGACTTCCTTTATAACCGCGCTTGTACTGCTTCCCTTAGGAACCGGATATAGAGTTATAATCGGTGAAGACATCTTTAACCAGGTGTAGATTCGATATGTCATCCCTGTCAGGAAAACAACAAACGCTATATATGGTAAGATATTACCCACGAAAAACTTTAAGCCATTCATATAAATATCGCCTTATTTTTGATTTTTAATTTTTGCCCCACCCCGCTGCTTTGCGAATTACCGGATTAATCAGGGTATTCACCTTGGGATTTTAGATTAAATGCACCCCGGCGGTCTCGGCAATCCTGCAAGCCGATATGCGCCGCGAACCGTTCCACAGGGAAATAATTCACAAATCTTCTTTGACTTGTAGCCGGTAGCTTTGCCGATTTGCACCACACTGGGTCCCCGGCAGTATTCTTTGTAGAAAGACCTTACAAATTCAATGACTTTCCAATGTTCCGATGTCAGTTTTTCTTCGACGATGTAATTCTGCCTAGCGAGTTCTTCGGCGACATCCCGCGTCCATTTTTTAAAGTCGTGCATGTATTGTTCGTCGTTCAGCAGATGGTCGAAGCCGGATTGACTTGTTTCCATAAAACCTCCTTAATAAAACAGGATTATTGAGGAACCGCGGAAGGGGGGCGCTTCACACTTCATATTCTAATATGAATGGCTTTTCGCGAATTCACAGCAAATGGCTTGACCCAAATAAAAAAGGCCCACA
Source organism: Candidatus Tariuqbacter arcticus (assembly GCA_013202315.1). Taxonomy (GTDB): domain Bacteria; phylum Electryoneota; class Tariuqbacteria; order Tariuqbacterales; family Tariuqbacteraceae; genus Tariuqbacter; species Tariuqbacter arcticus. The sequence goes on from JABMRZ010000549.1 coordinate 3,831, forward strand.
TCGACACATATCCAAAATGGATGAGTCCAATGCGGGCCCTACTTTCGCGGTTACCCGAAAAAATATTTCAAATATTAATTGTTTTTCAGATTGATTTAAGACTTTTTGAAGTTGATAATCTCCTCTTTTCGAATCTTGCCCGGTATTCCGTCTTTGAAGGGGATGACGATATTCCCATGAAAGTGGTCATGAACCAACTCTTTCAAATACGCCATAAGGTCGGGAAACGGACAATTATCGAATTCTGAGCACTCCCGGCAGGTTTCCGGTATTACCAGCGGAAATTTCATACACCCTGCATATTAAATTTGAGTATATAATCGCCTCGAAAGCTAATTTATCAATAATTTTCATATAGTATTATAAATGAATTCAGACATATTGATAAATGGTATTTAGTATTCAAAATGGGAATGAATATCATTCAGATTGTTAATTTTTAAATAATATACTCATTTTTCGATTATTTGTCAAGTATTATCCTCAAATCTCAATGAAAAGGGGCTCTTCGCTATTTTGTATGGGATAACCTGATTATTTTAAACCGCTGATAACGCTGATTAAGAATGAAAACGCTGAGTAAAACAGATGTGCTTCCGATCGCAATGACATGTCAAGAGTGTTGTCGAATCCCCGCAGTCTGTCCGAAAACGCTAATAAGCTGTCATTCCTGCGCAATCAGCATAATTCAGCTTTTCTCAGCGGTTCTGAAAGCAAAAAACATCAGTATTCAATAATATAAACCGACAATTGCCCACACGATTCAGCGAAGAGCCTGAAAAGGTATAGAGAACCGTATTTATACATTTATACAAATTGACGCATAGAGGAATAATATGGTGAGGAAATTTGTGTCAGGTCTCATCCCAAATAATTGGGACAAGACTTGACGCAACATCTTTTATTGTAACACTTTAGCTTTCTGAAGTCAATCGGCTCAAAGTTGTCATCCCGAACTTGTATCGGGATCTCTTAGAT
>JABMRZ010000550.1 GCA_013202315.1 Candidatus Tariuqbacter arcticus
AGATCTGCGTTCCCTACAATGCGTTTCACTTGGCACTTTGTAAGTTAATAAGTATTATAAAATTACAAGATTTTCTGCTAGAAAAAACACGAATCTCAGAATTCAGATACTAATACTCAATTTTCTTTTTGTAGTTCAAGAATCTTTCGGACATTGAGTATGAGTGTATTTTCATCCACCGGTTTGTCAAGATAACCTTCAGGCGGCCTAACCGGTCTGTCATATATAAGCCTCCGCAGTTCCGGCCTGCCGGTAATGATGCATACAGGTATACCGGCAAGTTCAGGGTTGTTGCGCATAGCTTCAAATACTTCGCCGCCGTCTTTCCCGGGCATATTAAGGTCGAGTGTCACCAGGTCCGGCTTTTCTTTGTGCAGGAGTTCAATCGCTTCGTTACCATCTGCGGCTTCGATGACCTCTGCTCCGTTGTCTTCAAGGACAGTGGCGAAAAATGTGCGAATATCCGGTTCATCATCCACGACTAATATTTTTCTGCCGTCAAGAACATTATCCATTGAGGGTTCTGGAACTAATTCGGACACAACTTCTTCAATCGGGACGATGACTTTCTTCTCCGGAATCACAATAGCATCAGCCACTAAATTGACCAATTGGGTAACTTTCATATCCAATTTGTAATGTCGTATCAAGTCGGTAAGTCCATCGACGCAGTTGTGGCAGGAGGTGACTACTATCTTCGCTCCGGTGGCTTTCAATTGGTCAGCTTTGATTTTTGCCGATTTGAGTCTCTGGGGAGTGTATTCAGACATCGACATTGCTCCGCCGCCGCCGGTGCAGCAATAGTTTTCCGCACGATTGGGGTACATTTCACGGAAGTCTGTAACCGCTAAATCGAGCAACTCGCGTGGTTCCTCGAACAAACCGCAACTCCTGGCATTGTTGCAGGAATCATGGAAAGTAACCGGAATATCATTAATTGATTTATTGACTTTAATCCTGCCTTCCCTAATATAGCGGAGCATTGTTATTACAGAACTCTCCATTACGAAAGGCACATCCGTTTTCGCCCAGTTCGGACCTTCACACCTGGTGGAGCGGTATCCGTGACCGCATTCAGAGATAACCAGTTTCTTGCCTCTCAACTCTACAACTTTATCATAGACCCGTTTTGCTACCGCGCCCCCCAAATCGTCGTCGCCGGAGAAGAGTCCGAAATTGGTCATATCCCATCCTTCACTGGGCATGGTCCAGTTCTCGCCGGCGAAGTGGAAGATTTTGGCGGCGTCGGAAATTGTACGGGGATCATATTTGACTTCGCGGGGATTGATGGAATAGACCACATCGCAATCCATCTTATCGACCGGAATCGTGATGGAAGGATCATCAAATTCTTCTTGAAGTTCTTCTTCCATCCATTCCAGCGTGTCCAGGTAATCTTCCTTCAGCACGCCCATTTGGTTGCCGATTTCCCATTGGTCCTTGCTGACCACGGCGACACCTTCAGGCATAATGCCCACGGAAACGAGCAGACCGCGAGTCATTCGGTTAAAAGTAGCATAGTCCACCCCCATTGGGCAATTCAAGGAACATCGCCGGCAGTTGGTGCACTTCCCGAAGACGATGTCCTTAAGCTCTTCCAACTCTTCGTCAGTATAGATGCTTTTGGCTTTCACCCACCAGGGTATAATCCTACCGGTCCAGTCGATATGCCGCTTGAAAAGTTTGCGTATCTTGTCGGCTTTATAAGCCGGCGCGTAGGTGGGATCGTCCGGATTTGTCAGCACATAATGGCATGCATCGGTGCACATTCCGCAGTGAACGCAGGCTAAAAGCGACCCCACCATCTGTCGGTTGAGCTTTTTCGACAACCTGTCAATTACAATTTGCGCCTTGTGTGATCTATTATTTCCCACATTTATCTCCATAATGGATGTCAGTGTAGTGTCCCTATATAGTTGTTTCAAAGCATTAATTTAGGTTTTATGCTGATTCGAAAGTTATAAAATGGTAGGTCGGGGGCTTGTCCCCCGATAAATTGTGCGAGGGGATAAACCCCCCGCCTACAATAACAATTATGTAAGGACATCACCGATGTCAGTTATCACAATCTATGACAATTACACTTCGATTAATTAATAGTGTCAAGAATCATTCATCCAATCAGGTTTCACACTTCTTCGCATGGGGTAAACACCCCGATATCCCATAGTCTTTCCAAAATAATAGCGGGTGAAAGGGTAATAAAGATAGTGGGATATTTTGCTGAAGGGGACATATACCAGGAAAAAGGCAGTCATCCAAAAGTAGGTTATCAGAATAAACTCCCCCTTCTGTTGATGAATATTCACCGATAACGCCGCGAAGAAAAACCAGCCTGTTAATAGTAAAAGGCAGAAATAATCGTCCGGAGAACTGATTGCGCGCATATATTTCAAACCGAAGCGTCTGATTATTCGCATACATCCCACAATGAAAGCCGCCCATATCATCACTTGCAGCAACCTAACCAATACCGCCGAGGTCAACAACTCCGGTGCATAGGGTATGATGATAGACAGACCGATGGCGACCGTGACACCCAGGTGAAAAACTACAAACTGGACATATAAGAAAAATTTCTTCCGTGTGCTTTCCATTCCCCAGGGCATACCGATATTCAACCAGGAATATAGAATCCCTTTTGCGGGTGTTGTGCCGGGGGGACCGGTCGCCGCCTGGCGTTCTTTACCGGCGGGAAAACTTAATAACCATATTATCCTCAAGACATATACAACCGCCATGAAAAGCAGGGCGAATTCCTGTAGAGTATGAGAGGCGAAATGAAGAGATGGACTTATTTCCGAATGCATAAGCTGACCCGTTTTTTATGATGAAATTATAAGTTGTTTTTGTTTGTACAGGAAGCTGTATGACGATATATCATTTTTTATACTTAATGCTCATATCGTTTCAAGTTTTGCTTTAAAGGGTTCATATTCCCGGTTATCCAACAAGCAGATGATTACTTCGTTGAGGTTAGTTTTTCCTTCCAAATAACCCTTGATGGTGTCTATCATTATGTCCGCACAAACCGGGAGCGGAATTCCGTAGAAACCGGCCCCCATAGCCGGAAAAGCCATTTGCTTTATGCCCTTCTCTTCAGCGGCTTTCAGTGAATTGAGGATTGTTTCTTTAAGCTTCGATTCCGTATCGTTCTCTTGAAATTTTGGTCCGTTCGCATGGACAATGTATTGGGCTTTTAATTTCCCGGCTACGGTGACGACGGCTTCACCAACTTTGATACTGCCGATTTGTTCGAGTTCTTTTGAAATGGAAAGACCGCCGCGCATGGCGATGGCGTTTCCAAACCCGCTTCCCAGCTTCAAATCTGATTGGGCATAGAAGACGAACGCTTCCACCTCCTTATCGGTGATATCACCCATCTCCAGTCTAATAATACTGTTGTTAATCTTTTTACTATCAAGCATCCATGGCTCCTTAAAAGCATGTGAATGTTTATTGAATGAAAAAATATTGTTCTGTGAACTGAGCAGAAATCGGTGATCGCAGAGTGGAGTCTCGGTTATCCTTCATCGATATCCCAAATACCATTTTTCTGGTGCAATAGCTTTTCCTTTTGAGCTAAATCGCGCAGCTTGTAGGCGGCATCGCGGAGCGTTCCGAACAGAACGCCGCAGCTCCTATCTTGGCGTGATTCATCCCCCTGATCGGCCAGCAGCATCATTTCGCGGCTTAACCGCAGGACTTTAACGACATTGGTGTTGTAAGGTTCAGACACGACCTTATCCTGGTAGTGGGTTTTACATCCTTATTTAAGCAACATATATGCCAAACTTTTTAAAGGCAATGTAAATCTAATATATAACTACAAAACAGTGAGATATGGAGAAAAGAAATATAAAAGAAGTGAATGCAGTTAGGACAAGTGTGAGTATTTAGTTACACTTTTGCAATTAGGATAATATTATTCCAAGGTGGGATTCAAGGAAGGAAAATTTATTTATTCTTTGATTAGCAACAACTTAAATATTATTTTCAGTAAAATACTATTGTGTCACTATTTAAAATGTTACACTTATGTATTATGTTACGCTTTTTCTATTCAGGAACCTATATATAGAGGTGCGGCTGACACCCAATAACCGTGCTGCTTTTGCCTTATTCCCGCCTGCTCTTTTAAGGGCTTCATCCACACTGTTGAGGTTAAGTTTTGGACGGCGACCCGGCCTGGAACCGTGAGTTAGGTTGCCAGCGCCGCCAATTTCCGGCGGAAGATGAGATACTTCCAAAGTGCTTCCGCGGCATTTTATCATGCCGAATTGAATTGCATTGCGCAGCTCCCTGACATTCCCCGGCCAGGGGTATTTCATCATCAGCTTCATCGCTTCAGGAGAGATTTTTTCTGTGAGTTTGCCTGTATCGGATGAGAATTTTTCCAGGAAATGTTCGACCAGGAGCGGAATATCGCTGGGCTTCTCCCTGAGAGCGGGCAGGGTAATCGGCACCACCGCCAGTCGGTAGTAAAGGTCTTCTCTGAATAATCCCTGCTGAGTCATCAGTTTCAAATCCTTGTTGGTCGCGCAAATAATGCGTACATTCACCCTTATCAATTTCTCGCCTCCAACCGGAACGAACGCTTTTTCCTGCAACACTCGGAGCAGCTTCACCTGCATATTCGGTGAAACTTCGCCGATTTCATCGAGGAAAATAGTGCCGCCTTCCGCCAGTTCGAATCGCCCCTTCTTGTCTCGAATTGCGCCGGTGAAAGCGCCTTTGACATGTCCGAACAATTCACTTTCAAGGGTTCCTTCAGGTAATGCGCCGCAATTAATCGGAACAAACGGTCCCGATGAACCGGAGCTTAAATTGTGAAGTGCAATTGCCACCATTTCCTTACCGGTACCGCTTTCTCCCTGAATAAGTATTGGAACATTGACATTGGACAATTCCTGGATAGTGTCGAAAACCTTTTGCATCGAAATATGCCGGCCGATGATTCCCTGGAAACCGCGGCTTTCCTCAAGTTTCTTGCGTATATGTTTTATCTCGGTCAAGTCTCGGAAAATTATCAATGCGCCAACAACATCATTGTCCGGAGTATTTATTGTGACCACCGACATTTCGAGTTCCCGCCGATCACCATCTTGGCGAACAAACACTTGAGGGTATCTTATCTTGGATTGCGCCTGAACCTTTTCTTCGCAGAAAGAACAGTCTCCTCCGCAGAATCGTCCCGGAAAAACATCGTGGCAGTCTCGACCGACCACTTCAGAACTGTTAAATCCGGTGATCCTTTGTGCGGCGCGGTTGAAGAAATAGATTCGGCGGTCCAAATCATGAGCCATCACCCCATCGGTGAGGTTGTCGAGAAGTGAACCGAAAGTCAAGCGGACCTGCAAAATGGATTCGAGAAACCCATGCTGAAATAGGCTTTTAACTCGAGTATGTATTTCATAATAGATGGTCTTAAAAGCTACTTCGCCGTTGATATCCGATTCTATAAATATGGTTGAGGGATCTTCGATCGGCCAGTGGAGCTTTGCAGGGGATCCAGTTAGAGATGGACACATTTCCCTCGCTCTATCACCAAGTGTAACTACGATGTCGACAGGCTTATTTGTACGATTAATCTGTGATAAATCTTCGCAACTTAATATTGCAAGCCCCATTTCCTCCAACACGTTGGCGGCGATGGGGTTTATCAGCGGACCGTTATCATTCGCAGAGATAATCTCCAGATTCTTCGGGGCATATACTTTAGCGAATGATGCTGCCACCTGGCTGAGGCCGGAGGCTCCTGTACTAAGGAAAAGAATTCGAAACATTGATATAAAAACTGTTATTAGTTCGCAATTATTATTGTTAATAAAATATATTAATAAAATTCCCTAAAAATCTCAAATATTTCATTTAATACTAGCCAAGATATTTTAAATTTGCCTTATTATTGTAGGGACAGAACACTGTTCTGTCCCTGCCGTAATCCGTAATTCGAAATTGATAGATTCACA
>JABMRZ010000551.1 GCA_013202315.1 Candidatus Tariuqbacter arcticus
ACTCTATCAAGTGGAGTCGGCTAATCGTTGATATTGCTTCTCAATGTTCGAGCAATCCCCATAATACCGTCAATCCGGCTTGTCCGGAATCGATTCCCGAAGCGCTTCGTTTGCTGGAATGACGAGTGTAGGAATTATCACAATTATATGGGAAACTAATCACTTTTAAGAAATGGTATAAACTATGAATTTAAATTCATTTTAACATAAAATCAACTTTCAAATAAACAAAACCCACCTCGAAAGGTGGGAATTATTGCAGTGGATAATCTGAGTTTGAGCGGCGAAAAAAATGATTCGCCCTTTTCGCACTTGCACAGTATTGATCGAACGATTAAAATCCGAATTTAACCGTTGCCGACATCCGCAGACCGGATATCGACAGCTTATCCGGTAAATAGCCGGAAAACATATATTCAAAAAATTCTTCGTCATATTCGAGCACTGAAGGCCAATACATCAAGTCCTGCTCGATGTGCCAATTGTCATCCTTCAAATCTGTTTCAGGCACATAATGATATTCCAAATTGAGGCTGAAAGAAATCACCTCGCTCCCCTTGAAATCGATCTCCCCGAAGACATATCCGCCCAGTGGCTGAGCCACATATCTGTTTTTGTATTCATAGAAATTATTCGGCAGATCATAAAAGGCGTATTCAGATAACTCCCTATGGCTTTGCCAAGTGTGCTCTATATCTATGGAAGTTGTATAGAGTCCCCCGCCGGCTCCTAATTTGCACGAAAGCCCTTTCATTGCGGGAATTGGATTCATTCGATAATACGCATTGACCAATACCGGCGCGAAATGATACTTGGAATGGGTTACATAGTCCTCCTGAACATCAATCAGCAACTCCGCCCCCAGGTAGGGATCGAAGTATTCAAACCCGGTAAGCTTATATAAAAAGTGGCTGGTTGCCGCATGCTGGGAGGTTATGAATTTTATCCCCATACCGAAGTTGCGATTTAGATTGAAATTCAAGCCGCCTCCCATAGAGCGGGAATTGCCGATTTCCTGGTCACTGCCCTCAATTACACCTTCTCCACCGGCTGTATATTCATTTAAGAAATTCAGAACATCTACTAAAATCATTCCACCCTGTTCAATTGCGTCATTAGCGGGGGACATCCCGGTGAAATAATACCCGCCGTCGAAATAAACCTCCACCTTCTTGAACTCAGGCAGCCTTTGGCGATGTCTTGTAGTCTGTGAATAGGCGGGATAAATCGTGGCTGTCAAGAAAAAAATACCTGAAAAAATGAATAAAACAACCTTAGAATGAGACATTATAGCTCTCCGTTGAAATGAATGTTTTATATACCGCAAAGCGATGAAAGTAATTTCTGTTCCGGCTGAACTGAATTATTCCTAATGCGCTTATATTCGCGAATATTTGAAACTGTAGCGGTTTAGGCTTCAACGCCCTTCATCGGAGCCTTGAATACCACCGTAGTGAGCAATTCAATTAAAAATCCCCAGACTATACCACCTAAAGAAAGGATTAACACTGCCTTAATATCTCCATCAGGTGAAAATAGAATCGGTACAGACCAGACTAAACTCGCGATTAACCCGACTAATACGCCGTGGAGGAGCCATCCAATTTTCCAGCATGATATACCTATTACAAAACCGATGAACGCCCGATTGAACAAAGCCCCCCAGAATGCCAATTCTTTCGAACCTTCGGGCGCCCCGGATTTGCTTCCAAAGGCGCAAATCACCCCAGCAATAATCCCTAAAATAACAGCTATTACAAGCCTTTTAGTATATACCATGATATCCTTTCAAATATGTTCGATAGATTTCTTGCTTCGCCGAAGCCGAAAACCTAACCTGAAATAAACGCAAAATAGTAATAAGCTATGAATTTAAGATTATAACTATTTCAAAGGAAAAAATCAAGTATTTAATGATAAAAGGCGTTAATTCTTCATAATAAAATTTTCGCCTCATAATAAAACAGCATCTTAGCTATAGTGAAAAATACCGTATACCATAATCTTCCCAAAATAACAGGTTCTCTCGCTGCGCCACTCACATCCACTAAATATGGAACAACACTCATTCATTTGAGTTTAAAGTATTAGAGCAGTATATTAAATGAAGTGGAAATAAAAATAAGACAATGAATAGTGACAAAATACCGACTCAGCAGGAAATACAAAAGGATGTGAAAAATTTCCTGGAGGAAAAATACGGTGCTAAAGTCGCCTTCGCCGAACCCGATTATGTAGGATCAAAAAGCGGGGAACAAACAACAGAAGACGAAAACCTGGGGCAAATCAAATTCGACCTGAAGCCGGAAGAGTTGGAACAATACCTTAATATGTTCGTGGTCGGACAAGATGAAGCCGTCGCCATCCTTTCCACTAAAATCTGCACCCACTTCCACCGTATGAAATACGAGCTGGAGAACCCCAGACACGAAGAAATCATCGGCAGCGTAAAATCGAATATCCTCCTAATTGGCCCCACGGGAGTAGGTAAAACCTATATAGTCAAACTCATCGCTCATAAAATCGGTGTGCCCTTCGTTAAAGGGGACGCTACCAAATTCTCCGAAACCGGCTATGTGGGCGGCGATGTGGAAGACCTGGTGCGCGACCTGGTAAAAGAAGCCAAAGGCAACATCAAATTAGCCGAATATGGTATCATATACATCGACGAAATCGATAAAATCGCCTCCAGCCAGGGGCACTGGGGCCCCGATGTCTCCCGTACAGGTGTCCAGCGAAACCTGCTGAAACTGATGGAAGAGACCGAAGTCGATTTGAAAGCCCCTCACGACCTCGCCTCCCAAATGGAAGCGGTGATGGAAACCCAGCGGACCGGTAAAGCCCCCAGAAAGAAAATCAACACCAAGAACATCCTCTTCATCGTTTCCGGCGCCTTCGACAAAATGGAGCAAATCGTCCGCAAGCGAGTCAAAAGCAATAAAATCGGCTTCTTGGAAAAAGAACAAGCGATAATCTCCGGCGACAAATATCTCGAATTAATCACTACTGAAGACCTAATCAAATACGGTTTTGAATCCGAATTCGTGGGCAGGCTGCCGGTGATTGGCATTTTAAAAAACTTGGGGGTCGAAGGACTGTATCAAATCATGCGAAATCCGCGAAGCTCTGTCATCTCAGGCAAGAAACGCGATTTCCTCGCCTACGGTATTGAACTGGAACTTGATGATGACGCCCTGCGGGAAATCGCCGAAAGAGCCGATAAGGAAAAGACCGGCGCCAGAGGATTAGTTTCAGTTATGGAAAAGATATTGATGCCCTTTGAAAAGAAGATGCCCTCCACCATAATCAAGCGCTTATTTGTAAATAGAGAATTGGTGAATAATCCTAAAAACGCCCTGCAGATTATGCTCATCGAATCCGAAATCGCCGAATTCCAGCGGGATTTCCTGACCGAAACCGGCATTGTGATGGAATTCACCCCCGAAGCGAAGACTTACCTTCATAATGAATTCGACGAGGGCGAGGGTGTCGGCGAATACTTGAAGCATAACTTTAAAGACTATGGATATGGTTTGAAATTAGCCGGAAATGACAGCTTCAGAATAACCCCAAATGTCTTGGAAAATCCCGGTGAATTCCTAGACAGCCTCATTAAGAAGTCGTATAAAAAGAATAAGGTTTAACCCGCATCGAAGCTCTACAATGTATGGGCGTTTAATTGAACGCCCTTGCTATTGAATTATACATTTTCTTTTCTGCTATAAATATTCCCATCTTAACAACATCCGCATAACCAACCACCCAATATTGACATAAAATCAATCCGAATAAGTAATTCTTTCATCGAGGGTGTTACTTTTTAGTAACAATAGCTATATCTTATAATATCAATTGCATAACTGAATTTCAAATCTTTAAGGTGATACGAAAAAGTAACACTAACAGGATTTATCACTTAAAATATCCTTCAATTTAAGAAAAGCTTCTGCGATACATTAACCTCGTAAACTCAATAAAAAAAGCCGCATACATTTAATAATATGCGGCTTTTTCTCCAAATTTGGATTTGGCACGAATTTTGACATTTAAATAAATCAGCTAAACTAAATTTCACCTTGCGCCTGCGCCCCGGGCTTAAGGTTTTGTCTATCAGTCGATTTATTTATCGATTAGTATGAAGGCTTTTTGTATCCTTTTGGGAGAATTCTTATGAATATCGAAAAAGTCCCCGGTTTCGGTCGTTTCGCGCCAAAACCAAAATCCAAAGCATCTTCAGAACTATCGGACGCACAATTCAATCAAACCTTGAAGAAAGCGCTCGGCGCTGAAGAAGCTTCCCCAAAATCGTCTCTGCAGCCCGATGAAATGGATCCCGAAAAACTGAGGCTTATCCGCAGCAGAATAAACAGCGGTTACTACAACCGTTCTGAGGTCATCGATTCAACCGCCGACAAAATTCTTAACAAGGGAGAACAAAATGATTGATAAAATATCAGCTTTTTCCCAAGCTTTCGGAGTGTCTCCTTTGAAACGCAATAGGACATCGGATAGAATTCCCGCCGAACGAGAAAGCGCAGTCGAATCCCGTGATAAAACCGAATTCTCTCATCCGAAAAACGAAGCGTCCGAGGTTCAGCGTAATGGTTCAGCCTCTTCGGCTTCTAATATCAGCGAAAGCGATCAGCATTTGACCGCCAGTCAATGGTATCGCTATGGAATGCCGCAGGCTTACCAGGCGCTTGAACCTTAATGGAAGATGCCATAATCCTATAAAGAATAGTATCAAAGAGCTATATTGAACTTCGTCCAATTTCGGGGATAAGGCCAACCACGAAGTTCACCCCATAATTATAGAAGATTGTTGACGGGTGCCAGCCGTCACTATCGACTCCAATGAAGTCCCCTTTTTATCTTTGCCTGAATACGATCGAATACATCAGGCGAAAAACGAGCTGTAGTTGGCCTTTAACTTTTTTATCGGCTAATGCTAAAAAATCTTTAGCCTCCTTTATAAATTTTCTGATAGTTTAGTGAAAAAAACATTAAAACATTTCTTGCAAAGTTGTCTTCAAATTTAGAAATATCACCATCTTATCTCGCTTCGAGTGGAGATGCCGCCGGGTTCTTAAATAGGCGCAGGAATTTCACCCGCGCCCTCGGAGCCGACCGTTCGCGGGAAAGCCGCTTCATAAGTGCGGACATTAATCCGAATCGCCCGCATTCGGCTTTCAGGGGCATCAATTTCCTCAATCCTTCCCCTTTCGGAACCCGCCCTATGAAAGATTTCCGGGGTGTTGTCAAGAATCGATTCGATGGTCTAACCAATCCCAATACTTATGTCAACGACAGTGCAATCGATAACCGCTATCAAATCGACCCCCAGACCCCCACACTTAACAGAGATAATTCCCGCGAAGCGGAAAAAACAGACTATGGAAATGTCGAAGATTGGGTGCATTTGCGGCAGCGCCCTAAAGTGGGGGATTTGTTGGCGAGCGATGATGACTTGAGAAAAGAGTATTTCGATGAGGAACTCAGCGCCGACAGCGATTTGCAGGCGCGAAACGCCAGTTTCGCCCGCCAGCGGCTGAATTTCTATTCCCCCCTAAATGACCAATACCTCGACGATAATCCTGATGAAGCCAAGCTCATCGGTCTGAATATCGGGGGAACCGCCGATACCTTGAACGATAATCCCGAATTAGCCGAAGGTATGACCGAAGAACCGCGGTCAAGCTATTCCGATGACATAAGAAATGAACTGGCTTCCGAAGTCGCCGCTCAATTTAATTCCGAAACGAAACTGGATGAAGAATTCTTCCGCCAGAACCCGGAAGCGGCGGTCTATTTACACAAACATCCCGGATTGGTGGAAAGGTTCAATCAACGCCCGGAAGACGCAAAAGATTTCAAACGATTCTACGGCTCATTGCGCACTCAAATGAGGAATGAAACCCTCGAAGACGCTGAATCCGCCCTCGCCGGACAGGGGATGTTTGTCGATGAATATCTTGCGAGCAACCGAGAATTAGCGGTCGATGTCGCCGTGGATGAAAGGCTTAAAACCGGAGATTCCATCGCTGATAATACTAACCGCTATGACGGCTTGGCGGACAAGCGCACTTTCACCGATGAAGTATATCGGGAACATCTTTCCGCCAGGGCGGCGGATTCGCTGGGAAACGGACACACATTTGATAGGGACTATTTCTCCCAACACCCCCAACTGGCTTATGCTGTGCAAAGTTCGGAAAAGCTGGCGAGTGGACTGCGAAACAATCGGGATGATGTGAATCGATTCTTCGCTAATCCTGCGGAAAATCCCGCCCGCCGCCGGAATTTATACGGAGCGATGCACGCCTTTTCCAGCGGCTATCCTCTGCGAGAATCATCAATGGTGGATTTATGGAGTTAATATGAGCGACACCATTTCACTCAACAGTCTTCAGCGGGAAGCGAAACCCTTCTGGCTCGAAAAACCCTTCATCAATCCCGATAAAGCTATATTAAAACCCGAAATGCCCTTCACGCAAAAATACCGGGACACATTCAGTTTCCAGGGCTTCAAGCAAGGCGGTGTGTTCAGCTTCGGTGGGCTGAATGATTCCCTATTGAAAATGAAAAATCATCTGAGCGCTGGAGGTTGAAATGGTCGATATATCTCCAAAACCACTGATTGAAATTCAAGTTTGCGACCGCCTACACCGGGAATTGGTCGATAAACTAAGGAAAGTGCACGAAGGAAATATAGCGATTGCCGCCAGTATGCAGTCGCTCAGGGAGAAGATTTTTTCGCATATGGCTGAACTTAGAAATTTGAATGTCCAGGGAACGAAAAATCAAATCAATATACAGGCATAATTAACTAAAGGAGAAAATCATGCCAGTAAACGGAGTAGGAGGTTTCCCATCTCACGACCCAACCGGCGAATTGACCGGCCGTGCCGCCAGGCGGAGAGCATACGAGGCTCAACAAAGTGGAAGAGGTCGAACCGTCCCCGGTGTCACTGGTGGAACCCGTAATGTCCAACAGCCTAATCAACAACCAGGTTATCGATACCACCAAACTGGAGCCTTAGTAGAAGAATCCACTTATAGGAGACCTCAAGAAAGAATCAGCCCTCGGGAGCGAGCAGCGCCTGAAAGAGCCACCAGAGACGGCGGGGTTGATCCTGAGGAAGCGAGACGAGCAAGAAATGAGTTCCTTCAAGGAATGCGAGAAGCTCGCGAAAAAAGAGAAGCGCCCAGAGAAGCCGATCAAGCTCAAGCCGAACCTCCCGAAGATAGAGATCGAAGAGCCGATGGTGACAGACGAGATGCTGGTAGAGCTCGCAGAGCCGGGGGCGCTGGTGGCGGTGCGGGAGCTGGCAGACCTGGCATCGATCCTAACACAGGAATGATCAGCCGTTCTCAAGCTCGAGCCGCTACCGCAAGAGCCCAACAAATGGCAGCCGGCAGCACCGAAATTACCGGAGAGGACTTGGAAAGAATGAACCGGGAAGCTAACACCGAAGCCCGACGGCAGCATGAAGCCCAGCAACTCTCCGCACGACAAAGCGGCAGGATGATGCATGGTCCAATGATACCCAGCTATGGCACACATCAAAGCCCGCACGGCCGGGGTCATGAGTATGTCGGATAGAGTTGCATCTACTGAGACGAGCATCCCTGTTCCGTTTTAGACTTCGTAATTGATGGAGTTCTATTGGTAATAAACACCATTGCTTCAGCAGACACTGGCCATTTGCAGGATTCTGTCAAATCTGTGGGCGAAATGGTTTTAAGCGCGCACAAAGCGAAGATGGACGAGCTTAAAACATTAATTTCCCTGAATGTCCAAATGAAGCTGACTGCCGAATGGTTTAAAAATATAGCGGATTTAATCGCATCGGATACAAGCGATTTGGCTCGCATTGGCGGAATATTTGATATCACGATTTGATTCGGAATTATGAATAACCCACGCCTATAGCCCACAGCCTAAAGCCTATTCTCATAATAAACAATACTCAAAAAGGAAAAGAAAATGCCAAGAGGAATCGAAAGAACGCATCAAGCTCTCCAAAGAACCGATACTGCTCAGCATCACATCGCCGATCGAGCGCATTCAAAGTATCAAGCGCGTCGTCAAAGTAACCAACCCAAGGACACCGCGGAAATCAGCCCGCGAGCTCAGAGGGCGCACGCCGCCGCCCAGAACGCCAATAAACATCACATGGCTCACGGTATAAGAGACGCCCAAATGAACAGGAATCCGAGGGGAGAGAGGTTCCATAATCTCACCCCCATAGGAGTTAATCCTAACATGAACACCGAAATAGGCATCTAATTCTCCGAACGACCGGGAATGACCATCGGCGGAACTAAGGGGTAAGAGATTGAATAATCTGCAGGGGCGGGTTTAAAACCCGCCCGCATCGAACTATCGGTATTACATTTACAAGTTATGATAAATTTAAGAGGAACAAATTATGAACGGTATCGCTCCGGTTGATACAGGATACATCCGCTCCTCCGCTCAAGAGATAGGCGGCATGCTCCAGGAAGCTCACCAAATGCAGATGTCCGAAGTGACAAATATAATGTCCATGCAGTCTCAATTGTCGAATACAGCATCAACCGCAAGTTCGTCGAATTCCACCGTCTCCTCCACTGGGACGAATGGGCTGGGCGGCTCAATGAACATAACCTTTTAGACACTTCAAGGGTCAGTTATGAATATAAAATCCATAGACAGATACGACCCTATGACCGAAGCCGGTCCCGACTGGCTGGAAGAGAGCCAGATATCCCGCGACCAGCGAAATGAAAAGCTTAAACCCGAAAGCGCATCGGTGGAAGAAGACCGCCCTTACGCCGAAGACAAATTGGAACAGACTGGCCCCTTGCAGGAATACCAGCCGGAACGAGCGGTTCCTAACGATGCTACCCAAGCTGAATTCCGTGAAAAGCGTGAGGAATACCTGCAGGACGAACGAAGAATGGCGGAAATGTCGGTGCAATTCCGCACTTACTTCACCAGAGGCGGGATCGGTA
The DNA here is from genome assembly GCA_013202315.1 of Candidatus Tariuqbacter arcticus. Lineage (GTDB taxonomy): Bacteria > Electryoneota > Tariuqbacteria > Tariuqbacterales > Tariuqbacteraceae > Tariuqbacter > Tariuqbacter arcticus. The sequence continues at coordinate 8,998 of JABMRZ010000551.1, forward strand.
CTAACTTCGACCAACTGGTTTAATAATTGACTTAGAACGGCGGATTTCCAATCCTTCTGCCTTTCCCAATAAATCGCCCCTGAGTCTGATAGTGGAGCGGAAATCCAGTGTCCGCTGCTGGCGGGATTGATAAATTCATCAAACATTCCCAAAAATTAAAGATTTATCCCCAAATGCCGATATTAATAATGAAGGTCTCATTAGAAAGTGTTCTAATAACAATAAATAACAAGGAGGCCCTTCTGAAACCTATTCTGGGGAATGAAGGAATTCAAAATGGATGCAAGTGGAATAAGCGCTGGAAGCAACGCATTCAGCGTCGATCCCTCAAAGGTCGCCAGCGTCGGTGACGCTAACCAGCTGGAAGTCCAAAAGACTATGGGCGCCGGCTTCAAAGAATTGGAAGCCTTACGCTCCGATTCACGCAAAATCACCACCGATGGAGTGGATGTAAAAGCATGATCAAGTCAATTTTGAGCATTCACTAAAAGCCCTTCGCCAATAAAGCGAAGGGTTTTTTTTGTCGGAACTCTAAAGTAATTTGACAGGTTAAAAATAAACAGCTCCCGGTAAAATCTCAAAACCGAATGTGTTTCTTTGAACAACATTATCTGCTGCGCCTGGTGCTTGAATCATCCTTTGAGAGTAGAGTATCACGATTGCGAATGGGGAGTTCCCCTGCAGGATGTGTCTGCTCCCCGCGGGGGCGTTTATTACTTCGGTGAATTTTGGTATGTGGTATGTGTTTGTTATTCGGTTGTTTCAAGAATCCCCACCAATAAATTGGTGGGCTATTAATATGTAATTCTTAATTGGAACAATAGCCCAGCAATTCATTGCTGGGAAATAAATCGAAATTTAAAGAAGAATTACACGGAAAATATTTGGTTACCGCCGGGTTTCAAGTCCGCCGTATGGCGGGTAACCCGGCGGGTTTTTTCTCACCGGACTACTCCGTCAGGTTACACTGCATTTGAAACCAAAAGGGATCGGAAACATTGTTTTGTTATGCTTTAAGCTTTTCGATCGCTTTTTTTAGTTCAATTACTTCAATAGGACATTCATCCCAATTATGCTCCCAGCAGACAATGATATCTGCACCATATGGATCATGTCCATGATCACGAAAATTTCTACTCTTATGTTCAAACTCAATACGAACTGGTTGCCACCTGTCCTTTCCGATTTGTCTTTTAGCCTCACAATCAGGAAATCCGGATTGTACAGACTCAACTGCATATCCAAGCTCTCTCGCAACCATACCAAAAAGAAAGATGACACCGTTCTCGTTTGTTGGTTCGTGTCGTAGTCCACGAAAATCAATAGGATTACCATAAACTAGACGATCATTAAGTTTATTGTGTTTTTGTACATGATATGGTGATTTTGAGATATGTTCAATATCTGTTTCAAATTTTGATATATCCGAGACTGATTTATTTACCCCATTACTACTTTGCTGAAGTGGTAATAGTGTGATAACATCATTCCACTCATCCGAGTCTTTTGCAAAAGTTCTGAATTTATCAGGCAAGTTCGACCAGAGACCAAAATGTTTCTCAAATACCCAAGAGCTATATTTACCTATATGTTTATATTGAACTCTAGTAGGAATCTGCCGCAATTTTCGCACAATTTTTCCCCAATCGGAAAGAAGATCATCGTCTTCTAATCGGATATTAGAAGTATCAGGTTCAAATCCAGCAGCTTCTACAGCACTATTCCAACTTGAAAAGTGCTTCAAAACATGATATTCAGCTATGCCAGTATACCTGATAAAAGTTGATCTTGACGGGTTTTTTCCCAATTCAGTGGCAGTTTTCTTTATCGCGTTCATTATATCTTTTCTATTATAGCTTTTTTTTACCATTATTATTACCATTTTTAATGGAATTTATACTAATTCCGCCGGGTTTCAAGTCCGCCGTATAGCGGGTAACCTGGTGGGTCTTAGTCTCATTGCTTTCCCCATCAGTTTACACTGCGTTTGAAACCTGATGGGACCGATTTTTTATATCCCCACCAATAAATTGGTGGGCTATTATCAGGTGGTCCATAATAGGACTAATAGCCCAGCAATTCATTGCTGGGAAATAATTTGACGAAAATCTATCATCTTAAATAATACTCCTGCCCCTCAACCTCTCAATCTCCTCCCCGCTCAAGCCGATTTCCCGGTACACCCGTTCATTATCTTCCCCCAGCCGAGGGGCGCATTTCAGCGTATAATCGTTGGCGGACAGGAAATCGGTATCTGCCGGCGCCGGATACAAAGATACTTGCTTTGCAGAAGGGAGCTCCGTTTTCAACATATTATCCTTGACGAAATCGAGTTCCGCCACATCTTTAATGGAATTAACAGGCGCAACGGCTAAATTCAATTCCGTGCAAATCTTTATGAACTCGGCGGTGGTGTAGTTTTCCAGTCCCCGGCGGATGTCGGCGTAGATAGCGTCTTTATCCTCCAAGCGTCCCCGGTTGGTTTTCCGGCTGGGGGCTGCGCAATGGGCGAATCCTTCTATCTGCGTGAGTTTTTCCCATTGCGAATCATTCCCGATGGCGAGATACACATATCCGTCTTTGGTGGGATAGCAGTTGCAGGGGATGAAGCTCCGGTGTTCGCTGCCGCTGCGGGTGAACAGCTTCGATTCATCTTCGACGAACTGCAATTGCGGCAGGGCGGTAATGAGCCAGGATGCGGCGCATTGCGCCATAGAGATGAAAATTTCCTTTCCGCCGGGATTTTCAGCATTTTCGATGATTCGCTCCTGCTGTTCCATCACTGCCAAAAGAACCTGGTTGAATGCCTCATCGCCCGCTTTCAAATCGACGAAAGGGAGTCCGCAAAGCATAGGGTCGCGGTCAGGTTCCCCGGTGAGGAACATATACCCTATGAACGCCTGCAAAGCGGGGTCATACCCGGCTGAACCCGGATAATCGGGCCCGAATGCGGATATACCGCACCAGATTAAATCGGGATTGGCTTCCTTCAGCGTGTCATAATCGATGCCGAGCTGTTTATAGCGTTTGGGCAGGGTGTTGCACATAAAGACATCGACTTTTAGTTCCCGGATGATTCTTTTCAGCAGTTCCTGCCCTTCCTTGATTTTCAGGTTCAGGGTAATCGCTTCTTTTCCGATGTTTGGCGCGATAAAATATGCATGCAGGTCATCGACGCCGGTATCTTCGCCGATATAGCGGTTAGGGTCGCCTCTGCCGGGGGATTCGATGCGAATCACCCGCCAGCCCAGATGGGCGAACCGCTGGGAAGCGTAGGGTAAAGTTAAAGCTTGTTCGAGCGATAGGATTGTTTTTTGCATTGATCAGGATCTATTCCATTAAGCGAATATGGTGTATTCTTCCTTGTGAACCTATATATCAATAAGTACAATTATTTATTTTACCCATTCATAAGTTTCTTTAAATTCGTTGAATTGATGATGTTGGATTTTCTTATCATGTTGAAGCCGTCCCACAATTATTCCTGGAGCGATACCTATTTCTTTTGCAGTATCAATAATCATCTTTTCTGTAATATATGAAGAATTAATTAATCTGTTGTATACATTCATCGATATAAGAGTATCTCTTGCAAAATCATCAGCTTCTATCTCATAATTATTATCCTCACTGCGATTTTTTATATTTATGAAGAAATCCCCTTTTTTATGCAGAAGCAAATGACCGATTTCATGAAATATCGAGAACCATAAATGATCATTAGTCTTATATCTCAGGTTTACTTGAATATACGGATTATTTCCAACCCATCTCGTCGAACCCCATACAGGAAAACCTTTAAATTCTCTAATAAAAAGAAAAGCGACACCGCATTCGCTGCCAATCTTTTCCAGCACTGGTACAAAATACTTAGGTTCCTTTAGTGTTAAGGACCTAATATCGGGTAAATATCTCTTTAATCGTTGAGTATTAAATCCCTTTAATTCTAATTCACTCGCCTCGAATTCACCCATTCGAAGCCATACCGCAAGTTTATAAAGCGATAAATCAAATTTTTCGCTCTTCCTAAACAAATTATCGCCTGCGATATTAATAACATGAGCTTCTAACGCGTCAAAACTTACGACTTCAAAGAATTTAAGAAGATTCTCAGCTTTTTCAAGAGATTTACGAGTCGCTCCCACTAAACCAAGTCTGACCATTTCGGGATATGGAAAGTTTTTTACTTTTTCTACCTGTTGGGATAAACGTTCTTCTTCCTCTAAACGAGCTTTAGTCTCTTGATAATCGCGTTCGATATTCAGCCAGAAGCTTGCTTTGATTCCAAGCACATATTCCAATTGTTTCGCTGTCTCCAGAGTGATTGTGCGCTTTCCGTTTATCAGATAGCTGATTTCCTGCTTTGGTCGCCCCATACGAGTGGCTAATTCGTTTTGTGTTATATTCCGTGCGATTATAATCCTTTTAATAGTCTCACCAGGCGGAATCGCTATCGGGCATTTATAGGGCGCAGGGGGTATTGTTCGTCTTACCATCCGTGATGATCTCCTATGTCTACAATTTCTATTTCAGTTACAGTTTCCAAAATTAGATTTCCAAATGCATCTTTTCAAAGTTTCCAACCGGGATAAAGTGGATTCTATGTAAGCCTTGAATATCGACAGTCCACTCTCCTTTGCGTTTTCCTATCCATTTGTGCAGTCGATGTGGGGGCAAAGTCGGTATATCTGCCATCGTGTCAAAACCGTAAAGTTCTTTTAAGACCGTGAAAAGGATTTCAGGTTTGATAGAGTCGGGAAGCGCTTTTCGAGCCGATTTTGTATCTGTACAGATTTTCTGGATTTTCTTGTTCTTATAAGTAATATACATATAGATTCATAAAAATTGCAAATAATTTCACCCCAGGGATGAATATATTTTAATCCGACTAAAGAAATTTTACGCTTACATAACTCGTTCCCGCTTGATTTCATACGCAACGCAGTGGTAGGGCAGAACAGTGTTCTGTCATTTCGATATCTTGATCCATTTAAGCAATATCAGAAAGAATTACCCGGATTCGGAGAATCCGGGCTACGAAGTGTCTGGTGAGGACACCTGACACCACTTTATTTTTAAGTTTCAAGTTTCATATTTCAATGCTTTTAGCCCAAAGACTAAAGACCGAACATCCCTCTACAACTGATACTCCCCATCGATAATCTCAGTCAATATCCCATGCATAGCCTTCGGATGGATGAAGGCGAAATTTCGCTTATGCTCGGCGAAATAGCGAGGTTTCTGGTCGATAAGCTTTACCTTATTCTTCTTCAGCGTTTCCAGCGATTCCCCGCAATTGTCCACATTGTAGCTGATGAGCATCACCCCTTCGCCGGACCTTTCGATGAATTTCGCCACTTCGCCGGTGCCGTCCAGGTCTTCCATTACTTCAATCGCCGTGGGCCCCACCATAAAACCGGTTACCCTGATCTTTTCCGGTTCGTCCACATAGCGGTAAGCCACTTCCCAGCCGAAGGCTTCGATGTAGTCCTGTTCCGCCTGTGCTACATCTTTGACCGCGATACATATATGGTCTACGAAGTTTGCGTTTACTTTTTCGGGCATTTTAGGTTCTCCTTTTTAATCCGAATTTTGCAAGTAGTCTTAAGTGCTTGATAATAAGGAACATACAAAAGTTATTGTCGAAAACAATTTCCCAATCGGAGCGATAAGTAATTTTTATTTTATCAGAAGTAGTTTTTGTGTAAGTGTGTTTCCATTTATATTTAATCTTGCCAGGTAAACCCCGCTCGCCAAATCCGAACCATCGAAAGTAAGTTCATATGACCCAGCCGCTCTGTAACCATCCACCAGCCGCGCAACTTCCCGCCCCTGAATATCATACACCACCAGCTTGACGAAGCTTGCAGCTTGTAGCTGATAGCTGATAGCTCTTGTGGGATAGAAGGCATTAGGATAAGCGGGCGATAG
>JABMRZ010000552.1 GCA_013202315.1 Candidatus Tariuqbacter arcticus
GAACAATGTTCTGTCCCTACAGCTGACAGCTATTTTCAGGGTAAAGTGCCAAGTATCAAGTAAAAAGTATCAAGTAAAATATCTTGGCACTTGACACTTGATACTTGGCACCTGGTAGTATAAAAACAGAAAAAAATCATAATCATAATCTAATGTTTTTCACGGAGCATATCATGTCGAAAAGACTATTAAGAAATGGACTGGCATTAACAGTTGCCATATTATTAATCACTGTTCCAGTATTATCGCAGGTGGCTTATCAGCCGGTGGGAACTTCGGGCGGGATAGACTACGGCAACAGGGTTATTGTCACCAAAGGAATGGGACTGCCCGGCGGAATCGGAGGACGCGGAGGTCAAATCCGCGCCGCTATTATTGACGCTCAGCGAAATTTCCTTGAAGTGAGCAAAGGCGCCTATGTAACTTCCACCTCCACCGTGGAAGGACTCATCCTCACCGGAGATGTCATCGAATCACGGGTAGAAGGATTGGTGAGGAACTTCACCGTCACCGACACTTCCTATTGGGATGACGGCACCATCGAAATTACCCTGGAAGTGAGAATGGACGGAGCGAACGGTTTCCTGGATAATGTCCTGCCTCAAAAAATAGGTTCTGCAGTCATCCCTTCCTATGAAGCTCCTTCTGTCGGTGGAAGTGTATATACCGGGCTCATCGTTGACGCTCGAGGACTCGGCATTCGGCCAGCCTTAGCGCCTAAAGTAGTCGACACCAAGGGCAAAGAGGTCTATGGTTCTTCCTATGTCTCCCGCGAATACGCCATTCAGCAAGGGATGGTCGGCTACGAAAAGACGCCTGAGAAAGCGGCTGCCAATAACCGTGTAGCGCCTTCGCCCTTGCTCGTCAAAGGCATCAGCGCCGAAGGTCCCAACCGAACCGATGTGGTCATCGCCGACCAGGATGCGGCTGCCCTGCTGAGTATGAGTGAAAACCTCGGCTTCCTGCGCCAATGCAAAGTGATGATTATCGTTGATTGACCATCTCGATTTAACATTTTTAAAAGTGATTATTAATATTCGAGATGACTGTCCATACAGTTGCTGTCATTCCCCTCCCGCCTATGCGGGAGAAACCCAGTGTTTGCGTCTAAACAAGTGAACTAATATTAAGAGTATCGACAACCTATACTCAAATGTGAATGAAAAACATAAAAGGAGGAATTATGTCGAAAAAAATCCTGACTTTAGCAATTATAGCTCTAATAGCCTTTAGTTATGCGGGATGCGGCAAGAAAATCATCAAACCCGAATCGGTCCTGGATACCCCTGAAGGGCACTTCAGTCAAGGTATGAAGATGCTCGACCGCGGTGACCTCTCCGGAGCCGAAGAAGAATTCAACCGCGCCAAAGGCTTGAACCCGGAATATCCCGAAGCGTATGCTGGTTTAGCGCTGATAAGAGCCGAACAGAAAAAATTCAAGGATGCCCATAAATTCGCCGACAAAGCCGTTGAACTCGATAAGAAAAACCGCCAAGCTCTTATCATCAAGGGCAGGGTAATCACGATAGAGAGGAAAGGAAGCGATTGGTGGGAAAATGCGGTCAAATCCTACCAAAAAGCGCTCAAATACCATCCGGACGATTCTGAAGCGCTTTATTATATGGGGGAAACCTACAAAATGGCATACAAATTCTCCGACGCCGCCAACGCTTTCAAAAAAGTCATAGAAAACAAGGATGAATGGTCTGCCAAAGCCAACGAAGAATGGGAACTGGTGCAGAAAATAGTCCGCGCCGCTCCCGGCACCAAAATCGGCGCTAAAATCGCCCTCATCGAAAAAATCGACCGGGCGGACATCGGAGTCCTCTTTATGGAAGAACTGAAACTGCCCGAACTCCTGGCAAAGAAAAAACAAAAAACCTATGACACTTCTTTTAAAGCCCCTGAAGACCCCTTGAAATACCGGACTAAAGAAGTCGAAGTTGAAACGGGTCCCACCGACATAGGCAATCATTGGGCGAAAAACTGGATTGTCGAAATTGTGGAAATCGGCGGTATGGAAATGTACCCCGACCATACTTTCCATCCTGACGAATTGATTACCCGGGGAGAATTCGCATTGTTGATTCAGAATCTGCTTATCTTGGTCAGCGGCGATGAATCGCTGGCGACCAAGCACTTCGGCGAAGAATCCCACTTCCCCGATGTCAACAGCACCCATCCCGCTTATAACGCCATCATCCTCTGCGTCAATCGAGGCATTATGAAGACGGAAATCGATGGGAGTTTTGGCTTGACCGCCAATGTCTCCGGCGCCGATGCGCTCTTGACTATCCGTGATTTGCAGAATGCCTTAAGAATGACCTTCTGACGAATAATCAATGCGTAAATCGCTTGTGCTGTCTCCGAAGTCGACAGTTCGCCGTAAAGCGGATTAATGTCAAGTGCAGAGACTTGACGCCACTCGGTGCAACGGTTTTATCTTAATCCAATAAAATGTATCAATACAATTAGCCGATGCGTAAAATTTTCATTATATTTCTACTGCTAATCCCCCTTGCTGTATTCGCACAAAACGGGCTGCGCGGTCAAATAGAGCGGGCGGTGGAATCCATTGAGGAGTTCTCTGTTGCTGAACGGGGAGCGCTGTTGAGGAATATTTTCGCCAGCCTTCCCGCTGTATCGACATATCCCAGTCTCACTCCTGAACAGATCAAAGGGTTCAGCGGAATCCTCAATGCCGGCATATTCGAAGAGGTGGAAATTTCCCGGGTCGGCAAAGTCGCCGGGCTCGGTTTACAGGCGATGTTGAACGGCGCCGACCCCACCGCTGTGAACGAGGCTGCGCTGATGGGATTTTCCCTCGACCTCGACGGACCCAAACTCCGCAGCGCAGCTCAAGCACTGAAATTAATGCAGTCGGCCGAAATTCCCAGCGATATCTACCGCCAGGCGATATCCTACGCAATATATAATGGCTGGACCCCGGAAAATATCCTCGGTTTCGCTCAGGGAGTCGTTCGCGGCAAAGCGGAAAATATCCCCCTGGATAAACTCACCTTGTCGATTATAATCCGGGTCGACCAGGGGCTGGGCGGAATCCCCATCGCTCAATCGGTCGAAGAGGAAATCGCCTACATTCGCGGCTTGAGAATCTCCGATCCCGAACGAGCCCGCCTCGATTCAATTTACGCAAGTATGAAAACGGCTGTCCTGAACGGCGTCCCTGAATTCATCGCCAAGGACTTTTACTACAACGCCGCGGAAGAAGGCTGGTCGGCTGATGATTCGGACAAGTTGTTCTATGCCCTCGCCGAGGGTGTGCGTAAGGGACTGACGCCGGAAAAGCTCGCTCTTGCATTCATCATCCGTATGGAAATCGACTACGGTAAAGTCCCGATTGAGACTATCATTCGTGATGAATCCGAATATGTCAAAAAACACTTCGCATTAAAAAAGGAAGATGAGCCTTATACTCCGCCGGTGCCGCATTCTCGAGAAATCCGGGTGAGTTTGAACCTGAATCTTATGGTAAAATCCATCCAGAGTTTCGTGGGAACGCCCTATGTCTGGGGCGGTGAAACACGCAGAGGAACCGATTGTTCCGGATTCACCCGCACTGTCTTCAACGAACAGGGCGTAATCATCCCCCGTGTCAGCTACCAGCAATTCACAATTGGCGCTAATATCCGGCAGAAAGATTTGAAATACGGCGATTTGATCTTCTTCAACAAGAATGGATGGGGGAGGGTCAGTCATGTGGGGATATATGTGGGAAACGGGCGCTTCGCGCACGCCTCCTGCTCCAAAGGCGTTACCGTGAGCAATCTGGCTAAACGATATTACAACAAACGCTTTACCGGCGCACGCCGAGTGATAAGTTAATTCAATCGATTTTTCCCTAAAGGTGCGGTTTTTACGCACCTTTTTTACTCATGCTAACCCGGATGAGCCGGGACTATAAACATCGAATATTGTATTCCCTATTTGTTAATGTTCCTTGTTTTATATCGGTCGCTCAGTCCTCCGCCAGCGGATTCACCATTCGGTGTTCACCCTCCTCCTAATTTGCCAACAGCCGCCATCCCTTTACCTTGAAAATAGCGGTCATTCGGTAGCCCCGTTTCTCCGAAAACCGGATGTACCTGTAGGGACAGAACATTGTTATGTCCATACGCAAAGAAATGCTGTGCTGTCA